>JBBODD010000002.1 GCA_038002745.1 Bacillus sp. FSL H8-0547 | reverse complement strand
TCTTCCTACGATTATGAATGGTGGATTTATAATCAGAATGACAGGCAATATCTGCAGGTTGGAGTAAAGGAAAATAAGGTTGTCACCGTTTATGCAATTGGACCTGATGTCAACGTGAATCCTTATAAGCTCGGACAGCCTGCCGGGGATGTTTTTAAAACAAACTCCATATCTTCAAGCATTTCCATTGATCTGAATGGCAGCTCCTACCGGTTTGAAATGTCGGAGGAAGATATGAACACGAGGCCTGTTGTGCAGATTGGTGATATTTTTGTTCAGCTTTATCTGGATAAATTTGATGGAGAACTGTCAAGCATCCGGGCTCTGGATAAAGAGACCCTCATCAAGCAGAGGCCGTACGAAGTGGTTTACAGAGGTGAACTTCTTGAACCCGCAGAACTGACAGATGAACAGTGGAAGGCGGTCGAAGAAGGCGCAGAAAAACAGATTCTGGATCTGACAAACGTGATCCGCGACAGGCACGGCGTACCGCCTGTAGAATGGGATCAAATGACTTCAGAGGTTGCTTTCGGTCACAGCAATGATATGCTCGTCAACAATTACTTCTCTCATGAATCACCGACTGAAGGGAGTCTTGGCGACAGACTGAAAGAAGGGGGAGTCACTTATCAGCTTGCGGGTGAAAATATTGCTGCCCAGTACATTGACGGCATTGCTGCGGTTGAAGGCTGGCTTAACAGCAAAGGCCACAGAGAAGCCCTGCTGAACCCTGAATTTACGAAGCTTGGTGTAGGTGTCAACGAGCTTTACTATACACAAAACTTTATCAGGCCTTTTGAATAAGGATAGAAAAGACATCCGGGAGGGATGTCTTTTCTTATGCTTTGCGGTATGCTCTTCGTTCGGCATAGGCTTTACACAGCCTGCACACATGGATTTTCTTCTGTTTTTCCCCAAGATAAACCTCTGAATTCTTCACTTTCTTTTTACAGAAATAACAGGTCTTTTTAAAAAATGGAAACATTGGATCCCCGCCTATTATGGAGTTGGTCTGTCGATGATAAAAAAGCTTGCTGTACAATGGGCCATTAATTTTCCGTCATCGCGGACAACTCTGCCTTCTGTCACAAGCGTTTTGCTGCCCCTGTGGATAAGAGTTGCGGTGCACGTGAGCTCTGAGCCGATGCCCGGAGCCACATAGTTAATCTTCATTTCAGACGTTACGGCTGCAAGATGACCCGGCAGGACGTGATGGACAAGAGAACCCATGGCAGAGTCAAGCAGAGTAGCGGTGATGCCTCCGTGCACAATCTCCAGTGAATTTTGAATTAAAGGGGTATTCGGTATTTTTAAAATAAATTCATTTTCCCGGTATTCCCCGCTTGGCGCAAGGAATGCTCCTATGTATGTACCGTTTTCTTTTTGCGCTTTCTTTTGCAGTCCCAAAAGAAACAGCTCGGCTGCTGGAAGATCCTCCTCCTTAATCTCGGCCAAAAGCTTCGCAATTTCTGCCTTTTCCATGTCTCAATCATCCTTTCTGTTCTGCTTTTATCTTATCAGCTGCTGCAAACTGAGCGCAATCAGGATTTTCCAGTGAAGGATGGAAAATACACTGCTTTTATAAAATTGGGCGAACCGATTGACCGTTTAAAAATAAAATAAAGCAGGCGAATGTAAGCAGAGGTGATCATAATGACTGAGAAAAAAGAACATCCATCTATTGCACAATTTAAAGAATTTGTAAAAAAACATCCAAAATTGATTTCAGAAGTCAGAAAAGGCGATAAAAAATGGCAGGAATTATTTGAAGACTGGTATCTGCTCGGAGAAAATGATGCTTCCTGGCAAAAATACAGGGAGGACGCGGCTGAGTCTGAAAGTGCAGAGGATAAAAAATCCGATTTTATGTCCCGAATGATGACAGCTGTTAAAAACATGGACGCAAATCAGATGAATCAGCATCTGTACAACATGAACAGCACAATCTCTTCCATTCAAAATCTGTTTTCAACATTCGGGCTGACAAAAGGTGCTTCATCCGGCCAGTCAAAAACGCAAAACAATCCTTTTTCGTTCAGAAAAGATTAAGCAGGAGCGGGTGAAATGAGAAAAGAAATTCAGGACATGATTGCAGCAGACAATGAATTAAAAAAGTTCCTGCGCGAGCAGCCGCAGTGGTACAGAAAGCTGTCGAGAAACCCGGGCGACACCGAATCGATGAAGCTTGCGATGATGAATTATTATCAAAAAACCATCCCGCACAAAGTAGCCCAATTTTCTAACTCCGTAAACATGGCTTCCATGATGCTCGGCATGCTTCAGTCCATGAGGCAGCAGGATTAATAGAAGAGAGGTCAGGTAAAGACTTTCTCTTCTATTTTCTTTTACCCGGACATATTTGGCTTCTTTCTGGTGAAACTACCGTGAGAAGGAGGCGTTGTTATTGTGAAACATTTTATTTGGCTGTTGATATTGGCTGCGGCTCTATCTGCATGTTCTAATGAAAAGCCCCGGCCTGAGGGGGAGGAAACGATCCCTATGGAAGTCAGCATGCTTGGCGATGAAGCGGTTGAAACAGCCGTTCAGCCGAGGCAGCTGAATGTCACTCATCATGTAAAGGGAAGCAATGTATACATAGAATGCTACATCCCTAATTTTTCCTTTTCGGATAAGCGCGGGGAAAAGGTTAACGGAGAAGGCTATCTAAATCTGTATATAGACGGAAAAAAAACAGATGAAATTCATACAGCTGCTTTTATCATTAAAGGACTGGACAAAGGAACCCATACGATTTATATAGAAGTGCTCCACAACGATTCTTCCCGTTATCATCTGAAAAAGACGTGGAACGTCACAATCTGATGCAGGACGAGCCGCTCCATTTACCATTGAGGCGCAAACATGGTAGAATGTAGATTGAGGTGATGTTTCTATGCTAGCTACAATGGAAAGCGTTCAATTGCTCGATGAAGCTGAGCTTCTTGGTGCATTAGTTGTACAATCAGAAATTGCGGAAGATTACCGCCGCACTTTAGATACATTAAGAAAAGACAAATCAGCACAGAAAGTGATTGCGCGTTTTGTTGAGATAAAGAATTTATATGAGGATGTTCAGCGTTTTGGAAAATACCATCCCCAATATAAAGAAATAACAAAAGCGATGAGAGATGCTAAACGGGAGCTCGATCTCCATGATGCAGTGGCTGCTTTCAAAAAAGCGGAGAAAGAACTGCAGAATCTTCTCGATGAGATCAGCGTTGAACTTGGCACAGCCGTGTCACAGAATATTAAAGTGCCGACCGGCAATCCTTTCTTTGATTCCGGTTCAAGCTGCGGGGGCGGATGTGGCTCCGGCGGGTCGTGCGGCTGCAAAGCATCATAAAAGCGAGGCTCAGCCTCGTTTTTTATGTCTGTTTTTTAAACGGATGCAGTCATCGCATAAATTACCGCAGCAAAACATCTTTTCCTGGGGCACATAAAAACGGTGGCGGAATACATAAAGATTTTTATCTTCTCTGACAAAAACGGTTTCAGCCGTCAGCCTTTTGCCGCGCATGGCAGTCCGTGCCGACTTCTCAATCAGTAAGGCAAGCTCATCTGCTGATGCATTCCCTTTGCACGCAATATAAAGAAACGGGATGCCTGCTGTTTTTTTAACCGAGCACGCAAGGCGTTTGTCCTCATTCATAAGCTGCAGGAACAGCTGAAACGTCTGCTCAAGATCCAAATTGGCCAGCTCCTTTCGGGAAAGCTGCGTATTGTAAAAAAATTAGAAAATTGTTACACTTCAAGTGGAGAATATAAAAAGGGAGAATATGAACGATGTTTGATAAGCGTCAAGGCATAATTATATGGATGCATTCGTTAAAGCAGATTAAAATGCTCCGCAAATTCGGCAACATCCACTACGTTTCAAAAAAATTAAAGTATGTCGTCTTATATTGTGACATGGAGCAAGTTGAACATACAATCGAAAAGGTTTCTTCCTTTTCATTCGTCAAGCATGCTGAACCGTCATATAAGCCCTTTCTTAAACTGGAGTTTGAATCGAAGATTGATAAAGCAAAAGAATATGACTATAAACTTGGCTTGTAAGAGAAAGCGCAGTCCTGACGGCTGCGCTTTTTTTATCTGTTTACGGGATAAGTCCTGCGTTTATTGCCAGGCAGGAAGGTATCTGTTCATTCTGAGAATGCCTGTCAGATACTGATAATATAAATCTTTTTCAGCAAACTCACCAGAAGATTTCACATTAAGTTCAATCATCGGTTTTGCGAGAGATTCGGAGAGTTCCTGAAATAATTGGCGGCGCTTCGTTTCTCCCGCAGGAATTCCTTCAAGGCATAAATAAATGGCCTGAAATTGGCCCGGATCAGTTGGTTCCATAACAACGGCAAAGGAAGACATGCTCCGTCCTTCAATAGTTGTCTCCAATAGCAAGAATCTTGAAACGCGGTGCGCATTTGCTTTAGTTGTTTCAATCAGTTCATAAAGATCGGAAAATCCTGCTCCCAGTTCAATAAAGCGCTGAATCATGTGTGTTTTTCCTCCTGTTCGTGCTTTCTTCCCATAATGTATCACTTTTTTGAGGTGCCCGGTAGGTCAAGCTTTTATTTTCTTAAGAAAAAACGCAGATGAGATGTATAGTGCGCGGACGATTAGTGGATAATGGTAGTAACAACATCGATCGAGATGTTGTTGCCAACCGCGGAGAAGACTTACGTTTCCCCATAAGTTCTTCCTCCGGTTTCTCCTCTCCCTTTGCCTTCTGCCCAAAAAAAGCGTGCTTTTTTTGGTTCAGAAGGACCCCGCAGGATGCCTGCGGGGTTTTTTTAATGCATTTGCCCATTCTCTATGGTACGATAAAACAGGCTGTTTTCATGCAGTAAAGACATAAAATGACAGTGGTGAAAAAGATGAGAGTAGTTTCTGGGAGCTGTAAGGGCCGCCCGCTTAAGGCTGTACCGGGTACGTCAACGCGCCCGACAACAGATAAAGTGAAAGAATCCATTTTTAATATCATCGGGCCTTATTTTGACGGAGGTCTTGCTGTTGACCTGTTTGGAGGAAGCGGAGGTCTTGGGATCGAGGCGCTGAGCAGGGGAATGGATACGTGCATATTTGTAGACAGAGAAGCAAAAGCAGTCGCAACTATACATAAAAATTTAGAAGCCTGCCGCTTTCAAAGTCAGGCTGAGGTTTACCGGAATGATGCAGAGAGAGCACTGAAAGCGATGGCGAAAAGAGAGCTGTCATGTGAGCTCATGTTTTTGGATCCGCCGTATAAGAAACAAAAATTGAAAGCGCTTATCGAATTGATAGACGAGCTTAATCTTGTGAAGACAGGCGGCATCATTGTGGCTGAGCATGATCATGATGTTGAATTGCCGGAAACAATCGGATCCTTTGTGATGACGAGGAAAGAAACATACGGCATCAGCGGGGTATCCATCTTTGCACACACAGAAAAAGGGACGGGGGAGTAAGATGGCGAGCATTGCAGTTTGTCCGGGAAGCTTTGATCCTGTGACATACGGACACTTGGATATTATTAAACGGGGAGCAAAAGTTTTTGATCATGTTTATGTGTGCGTCCTGAATAATTCTTCTAAAAATCCGCTCTTTAATGTGGATGAGCGCATCGAGCTTTTGCAGGAAGTGACAAAGGATATGCCGAATGTCACGGTGGAGTCGTTCAAAGGCCTTCTGATTGAATATGCCAACAGCAAAAAAGCAAGCACGATCTTAAGAGGGCTCCGTGCAGTATCGGATTTTGAATATGAGATGCAGATCACATCCATGAACAGGGTGCTTGATGAGAATGTTGAGACCCTTTTCATGATGACGAACAATCAGTATTCGTTCCTGAGCTCAAGCATTGTAAAAGAAGTGGCCAAGTACAGGGGAGATATTTCAGAGCTTGTTCCAAAAGCGGTTGAACGCGCCCTTAAACAAAAATTCAATAAATAAAATCAAGAGGTCTCATGAATTGAGGCCTCTTTTTTTGTTGTAAAGGAAATTAGAAAGTGTAAAGGTTGTGGAAAACATAACAAAGTTATCATCGGCAAGCGGAAGCGCCTAAATCCTCTGTCAGAACAAATCCGTCAAAAAAGGCGGGAACCGGACTTTTCCGCCGGATTCTTATCTGCCTATCGGAGCGGGCCTTGGCGCTTGCGCTTTTGTTCTGCAGATCCTTCAATTTCTCTGAAGCATTCTTTTAGCGTAGATGATGATATAGACAGATAGAGAGAAAAGCGTAATGACCGGACCTGTTTCCATAAGCACGGACCAGACGGAACCAAGCACAACCGGCGCATCTTCTCTTAAAAATACCGGGATGACGGACACCTCTGAACCTGAAACTCCCAAATACAGCGGTTTCCAGAAGAGCCATGCAAAAAATGCCGCATAAACGCCCTGCAGGATCCTTGCAGCAAAAAACGGCTGAAAACGGATATCCGTATCAGCAAGGATACTTGCCACCTGTGCCTGGATGGATAATCCGCTGAAGCCAAGCATAAAGCTGACGGCAATTGCCTTTTGAAGCAAGTCTGTGTCAACCGTGCTCACAAGCTGACTGCCAAGAGTCATCTCAAATAAACCTGATACGAGGGGAAGACCAAGAGAAGCCGATAAATGAACAGAAGCGAGAATAAGGCTGAATCCTGCAGCAGCTGCATCTGTCAGAGATAAAAGGGATAATAGTTTGTTTATGACGGAAAATAAGATAATAAAGCCGCCTACCATTAAAAGCGTCTGGATGGATGAAAGAACCGCGTCGCCAAGCATTTTGCCGATCGGGCGCTGATCTTCCATCCGAGTTCTGTGCATTTCTTCAAAAGCTTCTTTAATGGACGGGATCTTTCTTGATTTGTCCTGGTTTTCAGATTCGCTGTCCCTGCCGTGAAACCTCATCGTAAGACCTACTGCAAGATTTCCGGAGTAGTGGGCAGCTGCAAGCAGGAGACCAAGTGCCTGATTGTTGAAAAAACCGATCGCTACAGCACCGAATATGAACAGGGGATTTGATGAGTTTGTAAAGGAAACGAGCCGCTCGGCTTCTCCTGCAGTAAGCTGCTGTTTTTTCCTCATCTCTGCAGTCAGTTTAGCGCCTGCGGGAGACCCTGAAGCCCAACCCATCGCCCAGACAAACCCGCCAATGCCGGGCACTCTGAACAGCGGCCGCATAACTGGTTCAAGAAGTACGCCGATAAAGGCGACAACCCCGAAGCCGGTCAATAGCTGGGAGAGAATGAAAAAGGGAAGAAGAGACGGAAAAACAACTCCCCACCATAATTCTAGCCCTGTTTTAGAAGCAGTAAAGGAAACCTTTGGGCTTATGATCATGGCAAATGCAAGGATGAAAAGCGAGCATCCAAGCACGAGTGTCTTCATTTTAGATGAATTCAACATGCGTCCCCCTCTTGCTTCTTTCTATACTTTTGAAAGCAGGAAGTGATAAAATAAAATCAGACTACCTGCAGGGTTGTACACTCTTTGATACTTCAATATACGAGAATAGGGGACCGTTTTAGACCATAGAATTGACTAATGAACGAATTGACATCAGAGGAGGGTATCTCTTTGAAAAGAGAACCTAAAATTGGTCTTGCACTCGGATCCGGGGGAGCGCGGGGGTTTGCACATCTCGGAGTACTGAAAGTATTAAACGATGAAGGAATACCTGTCAATATGATTGCCGGAAGCAGCATGGGCGCGCTTGTCGGCAGTTTTTATGCAACGGGGCTCGGATTTGAGCATTTATATAAACTTGCAGTGATGTTCAAACGGAAATACTATCTTGACTTTACTGTGCCGAAAATGGGGTTCATTGCCGGAAACCGCGTCAAGGAATTTATCCGCGTTTTTACAAGAGGGATGAATATCGAAGATCTCGAAATACCGCTGTCTATCGTGGCAACGGATTTGTACGAAGGAAAAAAAGTCATTTTTACCAAAGGGCCTGTGGCAGATGCAGTGAGGGCAAGCATTGCGATTCCAGGCATATTTGTTCCTGAAAAAATTGACGGCAAACTGCTCATCGACGGCGGAGTGATTGATCGCATTCCTGTATCGGTTGTCAAGGAAATGGGGGCTGATCTCGTCATTGCTGTGGACGTTTCCCGCGTGAAAAAGACAGAAGAAATTACATCCATCTTTGATGTTATTCTGCAAAGCCTTGATATTATGCAGGATGAACTTGTTCATCACCGGAAAATTGCTTCTGACATTATGATTCGTCCGCATGTCGAGCAGTACAGTTCCAAAGCATTTAAAAACATTAAAGAAATCATTGAAATTGGTGAAAACGAAGCAAAAAAGCATGTAGAGGAAATAAAATTGCTTATAGAGAGCTGGAAGGGGTCTCAGCAGGATGAAGAAGAATACTAAACTGGTAAGAGCGATCCTTATAGGGATCATTCTGGCAGCGGTGCTGAATTTTATAAAGCTTCCTTTTTATATAACGAAGCCCGGAATGGCTACGGAGCTTGAGCCGATTATTGAAGTGGAGGGGGGCTATGAGGAGGAAGGCAGCTTTTCCCTTACAACCGTAGGTTTTGGGAGAGCCAACCTCTTCTCTTATGCCATAGCTTCTGTGTTCCCGTATCACGAAATCCTTCCTCTTGAGGACGTTGTCCAGGAAGGTGAATCAGATGATGAGTACCTGAACCGGCAGCTTCATATGATGGAATCATCACAGGAATCAGCAGTTGCTCTGGCTTATGAAAAAGCCGGCAAAAAAGTAGATTATCTGTTCAGGGGAATTTACGTCATGCAGGTGGTAAAAGACATGCCTTCTGAAGGCAAGCTGAAAAACGGCGACAGAATTTTTGAAGTTGACGGCAGCGAATTTAAAACAGCTGAAGAATTTATTGCATATGTCGGCAAAAAGAAAAAGGGCGATACAATCGCAATTACATACGAACGCAATGGGAAAAAAGGAAAAACAGAGATTGTAGCCGATACCTTCCCGAACGATCCGAAAAAAGTGGGAATAGGCATATCTCTTGTAACAGACAGGGAAATTGAAACGGATCCGGACATTACGCTTGATACAAGCAATATTGGCGGGCCTTCGGCAGGACTGATGATGTCGCTTGAAATTTATAATCAGCTGACAAAAGAGGATTTTACAAAAGGCTATCAAATTGCAGGAACCGGAACGATTGACGATAAAGGAACGGTGGGGCCAATCGGAGGAATCTCGCAAAAAATTGTTGCTGCTGATAAATCGGGTGCAGATATCTTCCTGGCACCAAATCAAGAGGGCATTGAAACATCAAATTACAGGGAAGCGGTCAAGACGGCAAAAGAAATAGGCACGGAAATGAAAATCGTTCCTATAGACACCTTTAACGACGCAATCGCTTATCTGGAAAAGCTGGACGAGAAATAAAACGGGTGTCAGCACGTGAAAAAAAACCACGCAGCATTTCTGCGTGGTTTTTATGTAGATAAGCCTCAACTGCACTAAGTTCTACAAAAAACAGCCTTTCTCCCTGTCATACTGAATTGGCCTAGTGGAATATTCCCGTTTTATACACTGGGACCTCAGCGGTTCAGGCAGGATCATCGCATGAACGGCAGAAGCTTTGATGTCAAGATCAAGCAGCGGGTGGCTGAATGATGAGAGAACAGAAACGAGCGGTGTCTCCAGGTTTTTTTTCACACTGTTCAAGTAGGACCTGCCTGCGTCCGACATTCCGAGCAGCCTTAAATAGGGGGCGCGTCCGCCTGCCTGCTGCATTTGATCTTTCGTTGTCCGTGTTAAAAGATGAAGGCACATCCGCTGAAGTCTTGTCCACGTATATCGTTTCGTTTTAAGCTGTTCCATAAAATCTTTAAAAGATTCCGCCTGCGTCATCACAGATTTGACCCTGTTTTCAAGGCCTTCCTCAACTTCATAGATTTGTCTCATTTCTTCCATGCTCATCGTGCAGACCGTATACTTCAGCAGGTCAAAATAGTCTTCCCAGTGATGAAGAACCCCGTGCTCTGATTCATACTCGCGCAGAAGCTCGTTTGTAGACGATGGAACAAACCGGCTGATATCCTTCTGTTCATCTGAAAAAAGCGCTTTTCTTATACTTGTAGCACTTGCGATCGGAGAAGAGTTAAAATCTTCATCATGATAGCCTGCGGCGGTCCGTTTAATCGTAAGAGGACGTATGGATGCTTTCTGCTTTTGAATCGCACGGACATACTGAAACCCCAGAATATTATTCGGAAGAGACAGATCAAGCGGGCGTGAATCCGTTTCAAGGGCAAGAAATGCTGAGGTCTGGGCACTGGGATAGCTCATGCCCTCTTTCATAAACTGTTTAACCAGCTGCTGATACTCTGCATGATGGCTGTTCAGCAGCTCGGCTGTTTCAAGAAAAGGAGAGATCTCCCCGTTTTCACTGCCGAAGCATACACTGCTGCATCCGAGCGCTTCAAGAATGGAAATGGCCCCATCAGCAAAGGTTTCAGCTTTTTGAGTTGCGTAGGCATAAGGGAGTTCAATCACAAGATCTGCACCCTGCTTTAATGCCATTTTTGTACGCGCCCATTTTGAGACAAGCGCAGGCTCGCCACGCTGAAGAAAATTGCCGCTCATCACGGCAATCACTGCATCTGCCTCAGAAGCCGTTTTCGAAGCCTCAAGATGATAAAGGTGTCCGTTATGAAACGGATTATACTCCACAACCAATCCAACCGCTTTCAAGTGGGCATGCCTCCAAACCAAATGTTTTACATAAATCATGTCGCCTGAAGCGGAGGAAGTCAAGTTCTGTTCTTGTAAAAGCTGTTTTGGTGCTTCGTAGAGATGGGTTTGAAGCTTATTTTAGCAAACATGATGGTTATGACCGTTTAGTGAATAGTACTGGAGCTGAAGGGTTAAAACAAAGTCGCTTATGACCCTTCAGAGAGAAGCAACAGAGCTGAAGGGTTAAAACAAAGTCGCTTATGACCCTTCAGAGGAAAGCAACAGAGCTGAAGGGTCAAAATAGAGCCGCATATGACCCTTCAGAGAGAAGCAACAGAGCTGAAGGGTAAAACAAGGTGGCTTATGACCCTTTAGAGGAAAGCATCAGAGCTGAAAGTTCAAAACAAAGCCTCAATTGCTCCTTCAGATAGAGACCTCAGAGCTGAACGGTCAAAACAAGATTGTGTTTGACCATACAATGAAAACTGCGTGATAAAATTTCTCCAGACGGCTGACATAAAAAAATATGTTTTTTGCCCTGAATATTTTGCTTTAAATGCTTATTCATGTATACTAAACACTGTAAAGAAAAAATATTGACAAATATTATTGCGAAAGCTATAATTACCTTTGTTGCCTTGAGGTGATACCATATGAAATGGTCTATTAATGAATTGAACAAACTGCAAAACAAGGGACTGCAGATTGATGAAACGATCCAGTTAACCGATATGAAAGGCGCTCTTTCTGAGGTCCGCGATATTTCTCCGGTCTCAGTAACAGGCAGAGCCGATCTTGGCTCTTCAAAAGCTGTCTTTCATCTGACGCTTGCCGGCACGCTGATTCTCCCTTGTGCAAGAACGCTGGTGGATGTTCCATTTTCGTTCGAAATTCATACAACTGAAACGTTTTTATTAAAACCGAATGCAGACTTCGAGATGGAAGAAGATGTCCATCACGTTCAGGAAGATATCGTTGACTTAATACCTGTTATTAAAGAAAACATTCTTTTGGAAGTGCCGATGCAGGTTTTTAGCGATTCTGTTGAAGAAAACGATCAGGCTGCCCCGCAAGAGGGAAAAGATTGGAAAGTGATCTCTGAAGAAGAGAACAAAAACAAGATTGACCCAAGACTTGCCGGGTTATCGAAATTTTTCGATGATCAAGACAGCTGATGCTATTGTTTAGCACTTATATATAGGCTGTTACACACTGTTTTAACGAAACTCTGTAAGGAGGTGGGAATAATGGCTGTACCTTTTAGAAGAACTTCTAAAACAAGAAAGAGACTGCGTCGTACACACTTCAAATTGCAAGTGCCTGGTATGGTAGCATGCCCAAACTGTGGTGAAGTGAAATTAGCTCACCGCGTATGTAAAGAATGTGGAACATACAAAGGAAAAGAAGTTGTAAGCAAATAACAGCTTCATTAAAAACGCAAGGATCCTAATGGATTCTTGCGTTTTTTGTGTTTTTGCTGGTTTGAGTCCCCGCCCTCCTATAAAATAAGAGTGGAGATAAAAACGGCAAGAAGGGGATGCATATGGGGAAAGTAACAACAGTCGAAAGCGGGGGCATCCTTCAGGTTACGATAAACAGGCCTGAACGGAGAAATGCCATAGATTTTGATGTCATGAATGAACTTAGCCAGATTCTTACCGGCGCACTGCATAATGAAAGAATTCTTGCACTGACGATAACCGGCAGCGGGACAAAGGCTTTTTGCTCAGGCGGAGACCTTTCCGTTTTTCATGCGCTTGAGTCGGAGGGGGAAGCATTTGAAATGCTGTCACGAATGGGTGATATTCTTTATCGGATCGCTGTTTTTCCTCTGCCGGTCTTTGCCCTTATTAACGGCACAGCTGTCGGGGGCGGAATGGAGATTGCTGCGGCTGCTGATTTCAGGCTGGTCAGTGAAAGTGCCGAACTCGGCTTTATTCAGGGCAGGCAGGCAATCACGACCGGCTGGGGAGGCGGCACGCTGCTGTTTGAAAAAATGCAGCATGATGCTGCCATGACGCTGCTGATGAGCGGAAGAAAAATAGGGGCAGTAAAAGCAAAAGAACTGGGATTTGCTTCAGAAGTTCTTGAAGCTTCCGATTTTGAATCCAAAGCGCTGCACTATGTAAAAGAGTCGCTTGTATCTTTTCCGCCTGTGCTGAAAGCTTATAAGCAAATGCAGGTTGAAAAGTGGATGGCAACAGGGCTCAGGGACCGTATGAACAAAGAAATCCGCCAGTGTGCGAAGCTTTGGACAGGTGAAGAACATATGCGCCTGGTGCAGAAGTTCCTCGCCAAAAGTGAGACGGCAAAAAAGAGCTTGTAAGTCATCGATTAAAACATTGTCAATTAGTCTATCTACTCTAGCAGGCGCATAAGTATGTAAAAAATGCGCATTGAGGGGGAACAGACAATGACGACTACACGGCAGGATGCCTGGACACAGGATGAGGATTTAATGCTTGCAGAGATTGTACTCAGACAGATCAGGGAAGGCGGCACGCAGCTTGCTGCATTCGAAGATGTCGGCAGAAAATTGTCCAGAACGGCAGCTGCATGCGGCTTCCGCTGGAATTCGTATGTCAGAAAGCAATATAAATCTGCAATTGAGATTGCCAAGACGCAGCGTAAACAGCTGCGCAGCCAGGAATCGAACAGCCAGCCTCAAAAACAGGCTGCAAACACAGGTGATCATGAGCATGCTGAAGCGGGCGCATTGACGTTCCAGGATGTCATCTCCTTTCTGCAAAACTATGAGAACTCAGAGAATGCAGCAGAGCTCAAGAGTGAAATTGAAAAACTGGCTCAGCGCATAAAGCAGCTTGAACTTGATCTTGAGCAGGCAAAGTCAGAAAAAGAAACCATTCATAATAATCTTAAAATGGTGGAAGAGGATTATATTATGCTGATTGAAATGATGGAAAAAGCGAGAAACATAGCTGTTATGAGAGATGATGAACGAAGCAGAAAGGTGAATTTTCAATTGGACCGAAACGGAAAAATAGAACGGACAGAAAAATAAGAAATGACCGCTGACAAGCGGTCATTTCTTATTTATTAAGCAGGTTCGCCTTTCTGCTCTGACACCCCTTCAGGATACCAAACGAGAGGATTTTCTCCCTTATCCCGCTCCATATCATACGTAACTGGCTCAAATCCCATCCTTGACCAGAACTCCCCTGATTTCACGCGCGGATTTGTTTTAATCGGCACACCATAGGATTTTGCATATTCAACAAGCGCCGTGCCGCATCCCTTTCGTTTGTAATCAGGCAGAACTTCAAGCTTCCAAAGCTCCAGATAATCCTGTTTAGGTTCAAAGTAAACATCAAACCTTTTATCAACACGGTAGAGACTCATGCGGGCAACAAGCTTATCCCCGAAGTAAATCCCGTAAAATGGTGAATTGCTGTCATTTTCAATGATATTGTCCTGAAGATCGTCAAGCATGGAGAGCTCCTGAAGCCCGTACTCTTTGAACTTCTTAAATTCTTCCAGCGTTTTAAAATTTATTAATAATTTTTCTACCTTAAACATGGTTTATGCCCCCTTGCAGCCTATGAATCTTGCGTTTAAGATCATTAAAAAAGGTAAAGCTTTGCATTTATTATACCATGCTCAGAAAATTAAGAAAGGTTTTCGTATGCGTTTTCATTTTTCGGGAAGGAATCTTTAAAAAGATGGAGAAATGTACTTAGTGGGGATTTTCTTATCATCATGGGAGGGGAGAATGTTGAAGAAAATTTTAATTGCAAACAGGGGAGAAATTGCGCTCCGGATTATGAAAACGTGTCAAAAAATGGGGGTAGAAACGGTAGCTGTTTATTCTGATGCAGATGAAGGACTGCCTTTTGTAAAGGCTGCTGATTATGCATTCAGGATCGGTGAAGCGCCTGTAGCGAAATCTTACTTATTAAAAGATGATATTTTAAACATAGCAGTCCGTGAAAAAGTGGATGCCATTCACCCCGGATATGGTTTCTTGTCTGAGAATACGGAGTTTGCCCAGGCGGCAGAGGCCAGGGGGATAAAATTTATTGGCCCGAAGTCTGAGACACTTGCCATAATGGGGGACAAAGTAGCGGCAAGGAAAGCAATGAAAGAAGCAGGTGTTCCTGTCGTGCCGGGAAGCTCAGGCCTTGCTGATATGGACGAAGCATGCGCATATGCTTCTGAGATTGGCTATCCGGTCATGCTGAAAGCAAGCGGAGGCGGCGGAGGAATCGGCATGCAGCGCTGCGATGACGAGGAAGCCCTGAAAAAATCCTTTGCTTCCGTCAAAACGAGAGCAAAAGCCTACTTTGGAAATGATGATGTGTTTATTGAAAAATTCATTTCAGAAGCAAGGCATATTGAGATTCAGCTTTTTGGAGATGAGTCTGGGAATGTTGTGCACATGTTTGAGCGGGATTGTTCTGTTCAGCGCAGAAACCAGAAAGTGGTGGAAGAATCACCGTCGCCTCATCTGTCTGAAGCAACCCGAGAAAAAATGTGCGCTGCTTCAGTTGCTGCAGCCATTCATGCAGGATACATAAATGCCGGTACGATTGAATTTATTGTGGATGAAGAAGAAAATTTTTATTTTCTGGAAATGAATACAAGACTCCAGGTGGAGCACAGGGTTACAGAAGGAATAACAGGAATTGACCTTGTTGAATGGCAGATCCGGACAGCGGCAGGGGAAAAGCTTCCATCCATGCAGCCGGAGATCACAAAAGAGGGCCATTCCATCCAGTTCAGGCTCTATGCAGAAGATCCTGTGAAATTCATTCCGTCACCAGGCTTAATTAAAGCGTTTACATTTAAAGAAATGGACGGAGTCATTGTCGACTGTGCTTATGCAGAAGGGGATACAGTTACACCATTTTATGATCCGCTTGTTGCAAAAATCATTGTGACCGGTGAAAACCGTCCGGATGCTTTAGCTAAAGCCGAGACATTTTTGAACGGAGTTAAAATAGAAGGAATTAAAACCAATCTGCCGTTATTTTTGACGATTTTATCAAACAGTCAATTTAAAAAGGGCATATACAGCACGTCCTTTCTGCAGACTGCCGTATTGGCATAAGAATGTGCGGAAAGGCTTTAACATGAAAAAAGTAACCAAACACCATGAATGGAGGATTTAAACATGATCGAAATTAAAGCAAGTATGGCAGGAACTGTTTTGCATGTATTAGTGGCAGCAGGTGATGAAGTAGCGGCTGGACAAGATGTGATCATGCTTGAGTCAATGAAAATGGAGATCCCCCTCGACAGTCCGGAGAACGGCACAGTGGAAGAGGTAAAAGCAGAAGCCGGGGATTTTGTTAACGAAGGCGATGTTCTGCTTGTTTTAAAACCGTAATGAGGAGGGATTCCAAATGATGAAAGTTGATGAACTTGAAAAATTGCTGAAAGAAAAGACAGCTGAAATCGAAGCCGGTGGACACCCTAAATATCACGAAAAACTGAATGCCCAGGGCAAGCTGTTTGTCAGGGAACGGCTGAACAGGCTATTTGACAACGGAAAGTATACAGAAGACGGCAAATTTGCCAATAATCAGGCAGGCGACCTTCCATCTGATGGAGTTGTGACCGCTGTCGGAAAAATAAACGGAGAAACCGTATGCGTGATGGCCAATGACTCGACGATCAAAGCGGGATCATGGGGAGCCAGAACCGTTGAAAAAATCATCCGCATTCAGGAAACGGCAGAAAAATTGAAAGTGCCTCTCCTTTATTTAGTGGATTCTGCAGGAGCCAGAATCACGGATCAAATTGATATGTTCCCGAACCGCCGCGGCGCAGGCAGAATTTTTTACAATCAGGTAAAGCTGTCCGGCAGCATTCCGCAAATCTGTCTTCTCTTTGGGCCTTCAGCTGCGGGGGGAGCTTATATTCCTGCTTTTTGCGATATTGTGATTATGGTTGACGGGAATGCTTCCATGTACCTTGGCTCACCGCGCATGGCAGAGAAAGTAATCGGGGAAAAAGTTTCGCTTGAGGAGATGGGCGGAGCGAGAATGCACTGTTCAGTGAGCGGATGCGGTGACGTTCTTGTGAAAACAGAAGAAGAGGCGATCCTTGAAGCAAGACGCTATTTGACGTACTTCCCGCAAAACTATCTGAGCGTGACGAAAGAAGCAGAACCCGTTTTGCCAAAGCAGGGCAGACCGCTTACGGAAATTGTGCCGCACAATCAAAATGCTCCGTTTGATATGTATGAATGCATTGATTCACTTATTGATGCAGGCAGTTTTTTTGAAATCAAACGGTTATTTGCTCCTGAAATCATCACTGGATTCGCCAGACTGAACGGGAAAGTCGTGGCCATTATCGCGAATCAGCCGAGGGTGAAAGGTGGCGTGCTTTTCGTGGATTCTGCCGACAAAGCGGCAAAATTCATGCAGCTGGCAGATGCTTTCCACATTCCGCTCCTGTTCCTTGCCGATGTGCCGGGTTTCATGATTGGAACAAAAGTGGAGCGCGCCGGGATTATCCGGCACGGGGCAAAGATGATTGCAGCGATGAGTTCGGCAACTGTGCCTAAAATTTCCGTGATTGTGAGAAAAGCATACGGTGCGGGACTTTATGCAATGGCTGGCCCTGCTTTTGAAACAGATTGTGTGATCGCCCTTCCAACTGCGCAGATCGCCGTTATGGGTCCTGAAGCAGCGGTGAATGCCATCTACTCAAACAAAATAAATGAAATAGAGGATCCAAAAGAAAGAATGAAGTTTGTTCTGGAAAAGCAGCAGGAATACAAAGAAAATATTGATATTTATAAGCTCGCATCAGAAATGATTGTGGATGATATTGTTTCTGCTGATAAGCTGAGAGAAGAGCTGATCTCAAGATTTTCCCTTTATGAAACAAAAGCAATTCCATTCGGCGAACGCAAGCATCCGGTCTATCCGGTCTGATTACACACAAGCCAGCCAAGAGCTGGCTTGTTTTCTTTTATTTGGTGAAAATTTCCCCTAACAGGCGGCGGAATAGCTTTCCCCTAACAGGCGGCGGAATAGCTATAGGAACATTTTGACTATTTTGTTATGATAAAGAAACGAATGAGAAACGGTGGGATGCATATATGGAGATTGGCATTATCGGCTCAGGCTCTGTGGGAATGCTCTGTGCAGCTTACTTGGCTAAAGAGCACAGAGTCACAGTTTACACGAGAAGAAAAGAACAGTCAGACCTGATCAATGAAAAAGGATTAATCCTTCTGCAGGGAGATCAGAAAACAACTGTCAAAGATGTGAAAGCATGTTCCGGCAAGGACTTCAAAGAGCCGTTGCTGATGATAGCCGTCAAGCAGTATCAGCTTGGCGATGTTCTTCCTTCATTGAAAGAAATCAAAGAAAGGAAAAACCTCCTGTTTCTGCAAAATGGCATGTCTCATATCCCTCTGCTGAAATCTCTTGATGGACATAATGTCTATATCGGCTCTGTTGAGCATGGATCTTTAAAGTCGGGTGATGCGACTGTCGCGCATACGGGTGCGGGTGTCATTAAAGTCAGTTCTCTGTTCCCTGATCAGCCTCCTCTACCACTTACGGCCCTTGATTCAGAACGTTTCCCGTTTGAAGCTGTTAAGGACTGGAGAGAAGCACATTCAAGAAAGCTGCTTGCAAATGCAGTTATTAATCCGCTGACAGCCCTTTTAAAAGTGAAAAACGGTGAGCTTATTGAAAGCCCTCATTACAGAAGGATGGCTAAATCTGTATTTAAAGAAGCTATCGGGATTTTAGATATGTCTGATGAAAATGCAGAGTGGGAAAAGGTAATGGAGATTTGCAGAAGGACGGCGGAGAACAGGTCATCCATGCTCAGGGATGTGGAAGCATCCCGAAAAACAGAAATTGACGGGATTATCGGCTATTTGCTTGATGAGGCAAAAAAGCACAATAAGCCGGTTCCGCTGCTTGAATTTTTGTATCATGCTGTTAAAGGCGGAGAAAAGGAATGATCGGCGAGTGGTTCATCAATCTCGCAGCATTTGCCGTGTCTCTTCCGTTGCTAACTTTCCTCATTCTGGTCGCTGTTTTATCAGCGGTAACGGGAAATGTAAAAAGGGGCATGCTGTATGCAGCAGATGCTGCTGTCGTTCTGTTTGCGCTCTCCATTTATTTTAAATTGCTTGTTTTATCTGATACATCTGTTTATGGAGGTGTTTTTCTGTTTCTGCTGGTTGTGATGTTTGCTGTCCTCATTTATATGATAAGATCCAGCTCATCTGTTCCGCTGTCAAAAGCCTTTAAAAAGTGCTGGCGATTTTCTTTTCTGATTCTCCTTCCGCTCTCAACCATTCTTGCGGTATTCGGAGCATTAAGAGGGATACTTGAATATATCTGAAGGTGCAGGCAAAGTCTTTTTCTTTTCAGCCGGATAAATGCTATACTCTTCTCGGATGCTTACATAACCCGGAAAGGAAGTTTACACAAATGGAGATTACTGACCTCTCCCTTCGCCATTCGAACCGATTAGTCGAAGATCTGATCAGCGGCAGGCTGAATACAGAGGACTACTTTGACTACAGCATTACGGATGACACCGTTTATGAAAAAAGAGTGAAGGACTTAAAAAATAGAACATTCGCAAGAGAAGAGCTGTCCTCCTATCTTTTGAGTTACCACCAAAAGCATTTTCAGGACAAAGAACCTGTGATCCGTAATATAGAGCGTTTAAAAGATCCGGAAAGTCTTGTTGTCGTCGGGGGACAGCAGGCAGGTCTTTTGACAGGACCGCTTTATACGATTCACAAAATCATTTCAATTCTCGTCCTTGCAGAACAGCAGGAAGCAAAGCTGTCTGTTCCGGTCATTCCAGTCTTCTGGGTAGCGGGTGAGGATCATGATTTTGCTGAGGTCAATCATCTGCATGTCTCTCAAAACGGGGTTATCAAGAAGAAGGCTGTTAAAACAGCCATGAATGAAAAGATTCCTGTGTTCTATAAACCTATCGACCACGCGGAATGCTGGAACTTTATCTGCTCTGTTTTTGAAACATACGGGGAAACGGACTATACAATGGAGCTGATGAACAGCCTCAAACAAACGCTGTCTGTTTCAGCCACTTATACGGAGTTTTTCGAACATCTTACATATGAAATGTTTTCGGATTACGGATTGGTGCTGATCAACTCTTCAGATCCTGAGCTCAGAAAAATGGAAGCAGGATTTTTTCAGCATTTAATCATGAAAAATGAAGAGCTGTCTGAGAGCCTTTCAGCTCAGCAGGAATACATGACTGAAGCTGGTTACAAGCCAATCATTGAAGCTGATCACGCGAGCGCAAATCTTTTCTTCCATGACAGCAAAGGTGACCGTCTGCTTCTTAAGCGTACAGATGATTCCGTCTTTACTGCCGAAGGTCTGTCGTATACTGAGGCAGAGCTTAAGCAGTTCGCAGAACAATATCCGGAGAGACTGAGCAACAATGTTGTCACAAGGCCGCTTATGCAGGAATATCTTCTTCCGACACTTGCCTTTATCGCAGGGCCGGGAGAAATTTCTTACTGGGCAGAGCTTAAGAGAGTATTTGAAACAGCAGGCTTTTTCATGCCGCCAGTAGTGCCAAGGCTGAATATCACCTTTGTTGAACGGTCCATCGAATCGGATATGAGGGACGTTTCACTTACGCTCGACGACCTGTTTTCAAAAGGGGCTGACAAAGTCCGGGAAGAGTGGCTTGCTAAAATGGAACCTTCTCAGCTGACCCCTGAAATTTCTCAAGCCAAGACGGAGATTGAACGGATTCACAAAAGCCTTCGGGAGTCGGCAGTCGCTAAAGACGCAAGCCTTCAGCCGTTTCTTGAAAAAAATTCATTTTTTATTCAGTCACAGCTTGATTTGCTTCAATCTCACGTCGACAAAAAAGTTCAGCAAAAGCACCGCGCAGAATTGGATAAATTCACAAGAATCGCGAAATCTCTTCAGCCAAATGGCGGATTTCAAGAGAGAACATGGAATATTTACTATTATTTGAATAAATATGGACCTGATTTTCTGCACGAAATCGTGAAGCTTCGCTATTCTTTTAACTCCCATCATAAAGTTGTCAAAATTTAAAGAACGAATTTCTGAAATCCTGTGGAATACAGGGTTTTTTTTTATGAAAAGAACGTGTAGAATAGGAAGTGGGGAGAAGTGGAGGGAAGTGGTGACCGAGAGAAAGAAAGTGGGGCGACGGACATGTTCATGGGTGAATATCATCACACGATAGATGCAAAAGGCCGCATGATCGTTCCAGCCAAATTCCGCGAAGAACTCGGAGAAACTTTCGTCATCACCAGAGGACTCGATCAATGCTTGTTTGGCTATCCGATGAGTGAATGGAAAATGATCGAGGAAAAGCTGAAGGCCCTTCCATTAACAAAAAAAGACGCACGGGCATTTACAAGATTTTTCTTCTCGGGTGCTGTTGAATGCGAACTTGACAAACAGGGGCGCATTAACTTGGCTGCACCGCTTCTGCAGTATGCAAAGCTTGAAAAAGAGTGTGTTGTTATCGGAGTATCAAATCGGATCGAACTTTGGGATCAGGCAATTTGGGATACATATGTAGCCGAACAGGAAGATTCATTTGCCGAAATTGCTGAAAATATGATTGGTTTTGATATATAATAATCTCTTGTGCAACAATGAGTAATAGCAATGTCAAAATCAGCATCTCAAGTACGTACGAATCTGATAAAGGTGGTAGCAGCAATGTTTCAACATAAAACAGTATTATTGCATGAAACGGTAGATGGTTTGAACATTAAAGAAGATGGGGTATATGTCGACTGCACATTAGGCGGAGCGGGACACAGTTCTTACTTGCTGTCCAAGCTTTCAAAAAAGGGGCACCTTTTCGCTTTTGACCAGGACGATGCAGCCCTCTCGCATGCAGAAAAGCTATTAGAGTCCTACAAAGGACAAGTAACATTTATTAAAAGCAATTTCAGACATTTAAAAGCAGAACTTGAAAACCTTGGTGTAACAGAGGTTGACGGCATTTTATTCGACCTCGGAGTTTCATCGCCGCAATTAGATACACCTGAGAGAGGCTTCAGCTATCATCATGACGCACCTCTTGATATGAGAATGGATCAGAACGCAAGGACTTCCGCTTATGATGTCGTGAATGGGTGGACCTATGAAGAACTGGTTAAAATCTTCTTCAGATACGGAGAAGAAAAGTTCTCTAAACAAGTAGCAAGGAAAATTGAAGCTGCAAGGGAAATTCAGCCGATCCGGACGACCGGAGAGCTGGTGGAACTAATTAAGGATGCCATTCCCGCACCTGCAAGGCGCAAAGGCGGACATCCTGCCAAACGGATTTTTCAGGCGATCCGAATTGCGGTAAATGATGAATTGAAAGTGTTTGAAGAAGCGATTGGACAAGCAGTTGAAATGATTAAACCCGGCGGCAGAGTCAGTGTCATTACCTTCCATTCTTTAGAGGACCGAATCTGCAAGACGGCATTCAAGCAAGCTGCTTCATTACCGGAACTGCCTCCTAATTTGCCGGTCATACCTGATGAATTCAAGCCTAAAGTGAAACTGATCACAAGAAAACCGATTACACCATCTGAAGAAGAGCTTGAAGAAAACAATCGTGCAAGATCAGCCAAGCTGCGAATACTTGAAAAACTGTAAGAAATAGATGAAACGAGGGGGTTTTGTTCATGAGTAATTTAGCTGTGAAAATCCAGCAGCAAAGGCAAGAGCAGCATAAGCAAATGCCCGAACAGCAGCAATCGGTGGTCATCAAAAGAAGACCTACAATTACAATCGGCGAAAAAGTGCTGATCGTTGCCTTTTTATCTGTTCTGCTGTTTGCAGCCATCCAAATTGTTTCAAATAGCGTCACGGTCTACAAGGGAAATGTGGCCGTTCAGAAAATCGAAGCAAAAATCCAGGATCAGCAGAAGGTAAACGCAGATCTTGGCGTACAGGTTAAAGAACTAAGCAGCTATGAGCGCATTATGGGCATAGCTAAAGGCCTCGGACTTGAGCTTGATACGAATAAAGTGAAAGTAGTAAATGACTAATCATGAATCAGCCGAAAAATATCAATATGAACAGAGGAGCAGCAATATTAACCTTAATATTTGCATTGCTCTTTTTTGTCTTAGTCATCCGTTTCTTGTATTTGCAGACAACAGGCGAAGTAAATGGGGAAGTCCTTGCCGCAAGGGCACAGGAACAGTATGAAAGAAAGCGGACAATTGAAGCTAGCAGGGGCTCCATTGTGGACAGAAAAGGCGAAGTGATTGCCGAGGATACAAATACGTACACTTTGATCGCTGTACTTGACGATAAAATGTCCACTTCTCCCAAAAAACCTAAACATGTGGTTGATCCTGAGGAAACGGCGGAAAAGCTTGCTCCCCTCCTGGATATGGAAAACAGTGAAGTCCGGGATATCCTTGAGAGAGATGCGTTTCAGGTGGAATTTGGATCAGCGGGCAGAAATATCAGTCATTCACTCAAAGTGAAAATTGAGAAATTAAACCTTCCGGGCATCGGGTTTATCCGTGATACGCACAGGTATTATCCAAACGGCACCTTTGCCTCGCATATTATCGGATATGCGCAGCGGGAAGAAGGAACCACAAAAACCGTCGGAATGTTCGGTTTGGAAAAAAGCCTGGATAAGTACCTTCAGGAAAAAGACGGATATATGGCATATGAAGGCGACAAGCAGGGGTTCAAGCTTCCAAACGGCGAGGAAAAGATTATTGCTCCCGATAATGGAGATACGGTCTATCTGACACTCGATCAAAAGATTCAGACATTCCTTGAGGATGCGATGAACGAAGCAGCCGAAGAATATGAACCTGAAAAAATCATCGGGATTGTAGCAGATCCGAAAACAGGGAAAATACTGGCGATGGGGCAGCGCCCAAGCTTTGACCCAAACGTCCGTGATATTAACAACTATTATAATGATGCAGTCGCCTATCCTTTTGAGCCTGGCTCAACAATGAAGATCTTTACTGTGGCAGCAGCGATTGAAGAAGGAGTATTCAATCCTAATGAACTTTATAAATCTGGTATCTATAGAGTTGCAGGAGGTAAAATTGGTGATCATAACAGTAATGTCGGCTGGGGAACGATAAGTTTCCTTGAGGGTGTGCAGCGTTCTTCTAACGTTGCAATGGCTATCCTTGCAAAAGAAAAGCTTGGTCCTGACCGCTTTATGAATTACATGGAGAAATTCGGACTGAATCAAAAAACAGGAATCGATCTTCCAAATGAAGCAAACGGAGTCTTCAACTACAAGTATGATATTGAAAAAGTAACAACCTCTTTCGGCCAGGGGTCCACTGTAACGCCTATTCAGCAGGTGCAGGCAGCTACAGCGATTGCTAACGGCGGCAAAATGATGAAGCCGTATATCATTGATAAAATTGTTGATCCGGACAGCGGAAAAACGGTAAAAGAAAACAAGCCGCAAACAGCCGGAACGCCAATTTCCGAAAAAACCTCAAAAGAAGTACTGGACATTCTTGAAACAGTCGTCAGTTCTGAAAAGGGCACTGGAAAGCCGTATAAAATAGACGGCTATAAGGTAGCAGGGAAAACTGGAACAGCTCAAATTGGGGGCAGTGACGGAAAATACCTAAAAGGAAGAAATAACTATGTATTCTCATTCCTCGGAATGGCGCCGAAAGAAGACCCTGAACTCCTTGTTTATGTAGCGGTGCAAAAGCCGCAGCTTAAAGATACGGAAACAGGTTCAATGCCTGTATCGACGGTGTTTAACTCGGTTATGAAAAACAGTCTTCAGTATATGAAAATTCAGCCGTCTGAAGAAGTGGAGGAAGAACCGGAAAAAGCGGAGACAGAAGTAGGCTCTGCGCTTCCTTCTTTTGAAGGGGAAAGTGTCGAAGCAGCACAAAAATGGCTTGAGGACAATAAGATGAATGCCGTCATCCTCGGCAGCAGCAATGAAGTGAGCGAACAATATCCCGAAGAAGATTCAAGATTGATCGCAAACGGGCGTGTTTTTCTTAAAACAGACGGGAAAATGTCCATGCCTGATCTCACCGGATGGTCATCGCGGGATATTATGAAGCTTGCCAATTTCCTGGATTTAGAGCTCCAGTTAAAAGGAAATGGCTATGCGGTATCGCAAACGATCACTAAAGGTCAACGTGTTCAGAAAAATGACAGGCTGACGGTGAAACTTCAAAGTCCAGCGGGGGCATCTGAAGGCGAAACTGCAGAATCTGAAGAAGAAACTGCTGAGTCTGAAGAGGCTGAAACTGAATAAGCTTAAACAAAATAAGAGAGGGCCCGGACCGCTTTGGACGGGCTCTCTTTTTGCTTTTTCCGAGTTGTCCAGTCAAAGTTCTAGCACTCACGGTACAAGCATATATTTGAACGAGCCTTGATAAGGGGGAAAAAATATATGCGTGTTTCAAATGTGACGGTGCGCAAACGACTTGCGATGGTGCTGATGTTTGGTTTTTTGATTTTTCTAATTATCGATATCCGCCTTGGATATGTTCAATTTTTTATAGGAGACAAACTGACAGCCCTGGCGAAGGATTCCTGGAGCCGGAACATTCCGTTTGAGCCGGAGAGGGGCGAGATTCTTGACAGGAACGGCGTGAAGCTTGCGACGAATATGAGTGCTCCGTCTGTTCTCGTTGTGCCGAGGCAGGTTGAGGACCCGGCGGGCACGGCAGAAAAGCTTGCAGCTGTTTTAAATATGCCGAAAGAGCGGGCTTATCAACTTATCACCCAGAAGCAATCCATCCAGAGAATCAATCCCGAAGGGCGCAAAATTTCTCATGAAAAAGCAAAAGAACTCAGGGCGCTCGGTTTAAAAGGTGTATACATAGCGGAGGATTCAAAACGCCATTATCCGTTCGGCAGCTACCTCTCGCACGTCCTCGGATTTGCAGGCATTGATAATCAGGGCCTCCTTGGACTGGAGTCGTATTATGATGAACAGCTGAAAGGAACAAAGGGATATGTGAAGTTTTATTCTGATGCTAAAGGAAAGAGGATGCCAAAAGAGGCGGATGAATATACCGCACCGGTGGATGGCCTGAATTTAAAACTGACAATCGATTCAAAAGTGCAGACGATCGTCGAGAGGGAACTCGATAATGCACAGGCGCAATACAATCCAGACGGCATGATTGCGATCGCGATGAATCCGAAAAACGGCGAAATTCTGGCGATGTCAAGCAGACCTGATTTTGATCCGGCGGATTTCCGGAATGTCGATCCGCTCATCTATAACCGAAATCTCCCTGTGTGGAGTTCTTATGAACCTGGTTCAACATTTAAAATCATTACACTTGCAGCTGCACTTGAAGAGAAAAAAGTAGATTTGCAGAAAGAGCATTTTCATGATGGGGGTTCAGTGGAGGTCGGCGGAGCCAGATTAAAGTGCTGGAAGCGCGGAGGACACGGGAGCCAGTCTTTCCTTGAAGTGGTACAGAACTCATGTAACCCCGGTTTTGTAGAGCTTGGTCAAAGACTTGGAACCAGCACCCTTTTTAAATACATCCAAAACTTCGGCTTTGGCCAGAAAACAGGGATTGATCTTCAGGGAGAGGCAAGGGGAATCCTGTTTGATGTTAAAAATGTAGGACCAGTGGAACAGGCAACGACCGCATTCGGACAGGGGGTATCCGTTACACCGATCCAGCAGGTTGCAGCCGTAGCTGCAGCTGTAAATGGCGGTACGCTTTACACCCCGTATATAGCTAAAGAATGGATCGACCCTGTTACAGGAGATGTGATCAGCAGCACAGAACCAGAAGCAAAGCGCAAAGTCATTTCCGAAGAAACGTCGAAGCAAATCAGATATGCACTTGAAAGTGTAGTAGCCCAAGGAACAGGGAAAAACGCATTTGTTGAGGGGTACCGTGTAGGAGGTAAAACAGGAACAGCTCAAAAAGTAAAAGACGGTGTCTATATGAAAAACAATTATATTGTTTCATTCATTGGATTTGCTCCGGCAGATGACCCGGAAATCGTCGTTTATACAGCAGTCGATAATCCTAAGGGCACTGTGCAGTTCGGGGGAACGGTTGCAGCCCCGATTGTCGGAAACATTATGGAAGACAGTCTGAGGGAGCTTGGAGTGAAACCGCGGAAAAACCAAATCGAGAAGGAATACACATGGCTAGACACAAAACTTGTGAGCGTTCCGAATGTTGTAGGGCTTACAGCGCAGGAACTCAGGGAGCAGATGGTGAATCTCAAACTTGATATCGCAGGATCCGGAGATACAGTTGTTCAGCAGTCGCCTCAGGCAGGTGTAAAGGTGAAAGAAGGGTCAACACTTCGTCTTTATTTGGGAAAAGGAAGCAAAAAATCAGAAGACAATGACTAAACGCATATGTTCTGAAGCCGGCATTCACAAAACGTGACTGCCTCGCTTTTGTTTGGGGAGAAACAGCTCTGCCCCCGCACATTTTTTAGTGCGGATATGGCTCTTTTACCGAAGATAAGATAAAATAGGTACTGTGCGTTTTTCTGACAACAGGATGACCGTAAGCCGGTATGCCGGCAGGCTGTTTATGTAAAATGGGGATTTGCTGCACGACTAAAATAAAGACAGAAACTATTGTTGGTTCTTGAGAGGATTTGGTGAAAATGAAATTACACACACTGCTTTCGCAGCTTCAGAATATAAAATGGAATGTGGAGGAAAATCCGGAAATTCTCTCGATTGAAATGGATTCAAGGGAAGTAAAGCAGGACAGCTTATTTATCTGCATCAGCGGATATACGGTTGACGGACACGATTATGCAGAGCAGGCCGTCAGAAACGGCGCAGCTGCGGTTTTATCTGAGAAACCTTTAAACCTTTCTGTTCCGGTTATTGTTGTTAAAAATACAAAACGGGCGATGGCGCTTCTTGCCGATGCTTTTTACGGCCATCCAACACAAGGCATGCATCTGATCGGCGTAACAGGTACAAACGGAAAAACATCAACAACACACCTGATTGAGAAGATTCTGCAAAATGCAGGGAAGACGACCGGTTTGATCGGAACGATGTACATAAAGATTGGCGATGAAGAACTGAGTGTCAAAAATACGACACCTGAGAGCCTGACGCTTCAAAAAACATTCCGTACAATGGCAGATAAAGGAGTAAGCCACGGTGTTATGGAGGTTTCATCTCACGCTCTCCATATGGGCCGCGTCCATGGATGTGACTATGATGTAGCCGTGTTTACAAACCTTACCCAGGATCACCTGGATTATCACGAGACGATGGATGCGTACCGTGCAGCCAAAGGCCTCCTGTTTTCTCAGCTTGGAAATACATTTAACCCGGATAAGCCCAAAACGGCGGTTTTAAATGCAGATGATCCTGCATCAGGCGAATTTATGAGCATGACAGCAGCCCATATTCTCACATACGGGATTGATTCTGAGTCCGATGTATCTGCACAAAACATCGTCATGTCCCCAAGCGGAACGGCATTTGACCTTGTCACACCGTTTGGCTCACAGCACATCAAAATGAAGCTCATCGGCAAATTCAGCATTTACAACGCTCTCGCTGCTGCTTCGGCATGTCTTGCTTCTGGTGTAAGCCTTGAGATTGTTGCCGGGACACTGGCTGAGATTGAAGGGGTAAGAGGCAGATTTGAAGTCGTTGACGGGGGCCAGGATTTCTCTGTCATCGTTGATTATGCCCATACACCTGACAGTCTTGAAAATGTCCTGAAAACAGTTAAGCAATTTGCCAAAGGGAAAACGTTTGTGATTGTCGGATGCGGAGGGGACAGAGACAGGACGAAGCGGGCCATTATGGCGCAAATAGCTGTCAAGTATGCAGAAGAACCCATTTTCACATCTGATAATCCAAGAAGCGAGGAGCCTGCTGCTATCCTTAAGGAAATGGAAGAAGGTGTTGCAGGAGCCTATTTCCATACGATTGAAAAGAGAGAAGAGGCCATTTTTTACGCAGTAAATGAAGCAAAAGCAGGGGATGTGATCCTGATTGCAGGAAAGGGTCATGAAACGTATCAGATTATCGGGTCAGAGGTATTCGATTTTGATGACCGCGAGGTTGCTCTGCGTGCGGTAGAATTTAAATTAAATCAATAACCGGCGGACTTATCCGTACTATATGAATGAATCAGGGACGCTCAGGCTTACGGGCCAGCGTCCTGCAGTGATACCAGGGAGGATCTATACATGCTTGAACAAATCATCATCTTTACAATACTAATGGGCTTTTTAATCAGTGTTCTGATATCTCCCATCTTTATCCCTTTCTTAAGAAGGCTTAAATTCGGACAGAGCATCAGGGATGAAGGGCCAAAGTCGCATCAGAAGAAATCAGGAACGCCTACAATGGGCGGCATCATGATTATCTTGTCTGTCATTGTGACAACCATTGTCATGAGCTATAAATTTGCAGAACCAAGTGTTGAAATGTATTTGCTTTTATTTGTTACGTTCGGTTACGGCCTTCTCGGGTTTTTGGATGATTTCATCAAAGTTGTGATGAAGCGCAACCTCGGCCTTACATCGAAACAAAAGCTGCTCGGGCAAATCATTATTGCAGTTATTTTCTATATTGTTTTCAGACAGTTTGGATTCTCTTCAGAGGTCCGCATTCCGGGTACGGAGCTCGGTGTTGATCTTGGATGGGCCTATGTGCTGCTTATTGTCTTCATGCTTGTCGGCGGCTCTAATGCAGTTAACTTGACGGATGGTCTTGACGGTCTGCTTTCAGGTACAGCTGCCATTGCGTTTGGAGCATTTGCTGTTCTCGCATGGAATCAATCTCAATATGATGTGGCCATTTTCTCTGTAGCAGTCGTAGGGGCTGTTCTTGGATTTCTCGTATTTAATGCTCACCCCGCAAAAGTATTTATGGGAGATACAGGATCTCTTGCACTTGGCGGAGCAATCGTAACCATCGCCATTTTAACCAAGCTTGAAATCCTGCTTGTTCTGATCGGCGGAGTTTTTGTTATTGAAACTCTTTCCGTTATTATTCAGGTAATCTCTTTTAAAACGACAGGAAAGCGCGTTTTTAAGATGAGTCCCCTTCATCATCATTATGAACTGACAGGATGGTCGGAATGGAGAGTTGTTGTGACGTTCTGGTCAGTCGGACTGATTTTCGCCGTTCTTGGAATTTACGTAGAGGTGTGGTTATAAAATGAAACAAATTAACGACTTTAAAGACAAACATGTCCTTGTGCTAGGGCTCGCAAAAAGCGGCCTGGCTGCAGCAAGGCTCTTACATAAACTAGGTGCGCGCGTAACGGTTAATGATATGCTGCCGCTTGAAGAAAATGAATCAGCGCAGGAACTGCAGGCTATGGGGCTTAACGTGGTATGCGGAAGCCATCCGCCGGAACTCCTAGACGGGGCAGAATACATTGTGAAAAATCCCGGTATTCCATACTCAAACACTCTGCTTGCAAAAGCGCTGGAAAAGCAAATTCCAATCGTTACGGAGGTTGAACTTGCCTATTTAATTTCAGAAGCTGACATGATCGGCATTACCGGATCCAACGGGAAAACGACGACGACGACCCTTATCCATGAAATGCTGCTGTCTGACGGTAAAAAGTCACTCATCGCCGGCAACATCGGAACAGTCGCCTGTGAAGTGGCAGAGCAGGCAGACAAAGACAGCATCATCGTTACAGAGCTTTCTTCTTTTCAGCTGATGGGAACGAAAACATTCCGTCCTAAAATTGCCCTGATGCTGAACTTGTTTGATGCCCATCTTGATTATCACGGCACGAGGGAAGAATATGCTTCTGCAAAAGCAAGAATTTATGCTAACCAGCAGAACAGTGATTTTGCTGTTGTCAACGCGGATGATGGCGAGGTCGTAAAAGCAGCTGCCGCTGGTAATGGGGAAAAGATTTTCTTTTCTGTCAAGCAAGAGCTTGAATCAGGAGCGTACATTAAAAACGGCGCCGTTTGGTTTAACGATGAAAAAATCATTGATGTAAAAGAGATCGTTCTTCCAGGCAAACATAATCTTGAAAATATTCTCGCAGCTGTTTGTGCGGTGAAACTGAGCGGTGCTAAAACAGAAGCCATCCGCAAAGTGCTGACTTCCTTCAAAGGAGTGAAGCACCGTCTGCAGTTTATCCGCACGATAGGCGGAGTTAAATATTACAATGACTCAAAAGCTACAAATATACTGGCTACTTCAAAAGCTCTCCAGGCATTTGATGCACCGACCGTTTTACTTGCCGGCGGCCTTGACCGCGGCAATGAATTTGACGAACTGATCCCCTTCCTTGGGAATGTCAAAACTCTGATTACGTTTGGCCAGACTGCGCCAAAGCTTGAGAGAATAGCAGCGGATGCGGGAATAGAAGAGGTGAAACGTGTCGATAATGTTGAACAGGCGGCTTATGCGGCGTTCAGCTTATCTCAGGAAGGCGACATCGTACTCTTATCCCCGGCATGTGCAAGCTGGGATCAATATAAAACATTTGAACAAAGAGGAGACATGTTTGAGAACGCCGTGCATAAGCTAAAGTAAAGGGCTCGTACACGCGCCCTAATTCCATTATATTGGGGTGTTTGGCGTTGACGGCAAAAAGATCTGCACCGGACTTTATACTAGTCATTATCACGCTGCTCCTTCTGACGATTGGACTGATTATGGTATACAGTGCAAGCGCAGTGTGGGCAACGTATAAATTCGAAGATTCGTTTTTCTTTGCCAAGAGGCAGCTTTTGTTCGCAGGCGTCGGAGTCGTAGCCATGTTCTTCATTATGAATGTGGATTACTGGACGTGGAGAACCTGGGCGAAAATGCTTGTCATCGTCTGTTTTATCCTGCTTCTCGCTGTCCTTGTTCCCGGTATCGGGATGGAGAGAAACGGATCAAGAAGCTGGATTGGAGTAGGGGCTTTTTCCATACAGCCTTCTGAATTTATGAAGCTTGCAATGATTGCCTTTTTAGCTAAATTTCTATCGGAAAATCAAAAGAAAATAACCTCCTTTAAAAGAGGGCTTTTGCCGTCGCTGGCATTTGTTTTTACCGCATTCGCGCTGATCATGCTGCAGCCTGATCTCGGAACAGGAACGGTTATGGTCGGGACGTGCATTGTCATGATTTTTGTGGCAGGTGCAAGAATCAGTCATTTCGGTTTACTGGGGCTTCTTGGTGTGGCAGGGTTTGCAGCGCTGGTGCTTTCCGCACCTTACCGGATCAAACGGATTACATCGTTTTTAAATCCGTGGGAAGATCCTCTCGGAAGCGGCTTTCAGATTATCCAGTCATTATATGCAATCGGGCCGGGCGGTCTGTTTGGACTCGGCCTCGGGCAAAGCAGGCAGAAGTTCTTTTATCTGCCGGAGCCGCAGACAGATTTTATTTTCGCCATTCTTGCCGAGGAACTCGGGTTTATTGGCGGATCGCTGATTATTCTGCTGTTTGGCCTCCTGTTATGGCGCGGAGTGAGGATTGCGCTCGGAGCACCCGATCAGTACGGTTCATACCTTGCAATCGGCATTATAACAATGGTTGCCATACAGGTAATGATCAATATTGGAGTTGTAACAGGTCTAATGCCGGTAACAGGCATCACTCTGCCGTTTTTAAGCTACGGGGGCTCTTCGCTTACGCTGATGCTGATGGCAGTAGGTGTGCTGCTGAACATAAGCAGATATGCCAGGTATTGACGCTATACAAAACGGGGCCCTGTTGAAAAACAGGGTTCCTCGCGTTTTGCGGGAAAATGGCTGATTCTTAAGTCTATAAGAATCTAAAATGGATTGGGCATTGTGCTCATAGAATATAAAAAACATACAAAAAGGTTTTAACTGCGGTTTAAGAGGGAATAGAAGGTATTGTGCTTTTACCGGCTCCTTCTGACACAGCAGGGAAAATGACAAACAATTTTTTACAGGAGGCTGTCATGGAAAACGTACTTAATAAGCTTCAAGAGGCACAGGTAGGAAAGGTTGTTCAAAACGAACCTTTAGCCAAACATACAACCATTAAAATCGGGGGACCTGCAGAGATTTTCGTGGAACCGGCCTCCATCAGTGATCTGAAAAAGACAATGGATATTGTGAATGAAAGCGGACTTCCGTGGAGAGCAATTGGACGCGGCTCCAATTTGCTTGTCAGTGATGCAGGAATAAAAGGCGTTGTCATTAAACTTGGCAAGGGCCTCGACCATATGGAGATTGACGGAGAGACGGTGACAGCCGGAGGCGGATACTCTCTCATTAAGTTGACGACCCTGCTTAGCAAACAGGGACTGTCAGGACTTCAATTCGCAGGGGGAATCCCTGGCTCAGTCGGCGGCGCTGTCTATATGAACGCCGGAGCTCACGGGTCTGATATGTCTAAAATTCTCATAAAAGCACACATTCTGTTTGAAGACGGAAAGATGGAGTGGCTGACTGCTGATGAACTCGCGTTTTCATACCGCACATCCCTGCTTCAGAAAAAGCGTCCGGGCATCTGCCTTGAAGCCGTCATGAAGCTTCAAAAAGGGAACAGAGAAGAGATTACGGCACAGCTCCAAAAGAATAAGGATTACCGCAGAGAAACACAGCCGTGGGATTTGCCTAACTGCGGAAGTGTATTCCGTAACCCCCTTCCTTACTATGCAGGACAGCTCATTCAGGAATCAGGACTTAAAGGCCATCAGATCGGTGGCGCGAAAATTTCCGATCTTCACGGAAACTTCATCGTGAACACGGGCAATGCCACTGCAAAAGACGTTCTTGACCTGATTGATTATGTCAAAAAAACGATTTTTGATAAGCACGGCGTGAAAATGGAGACGGAGGTTGAAATTGCCGGTCAAATGTGATGATTGCTTATCTCTTTTTCCTTATATTGTGGTATACTATCTTTATTAAAAGCACAGTTGCTAAACGGCATCCAGCATGCCGTTTGTTTCTCTTTTTAAGAAGATTTTACGGCCCCGAAAGTCATTCGGGATGAGGGGTGAATACATGGAAAAAGGCAAAGTCGTTTCGCTTGAAGACAGGGTGCCCAAATTAAAAGAGCACCGCAGGCAAAAATCAAACCGCAGATTAATAGGTTTTCTATCCGTCTTTTTCATCCTCATACTGCTTGTCATCTACTTTCAGTCTCCGCTGAGCAAAGTGTCTTCCATAGATGTAAAAGGCAACAGAACTGTTTCTGATGAAGAGATTATTTCTTTGAGTGGAATTACCAAAAAAACAGGGTTTTTCAGCATCGAGGACAGTGAAGTTCGGGAGGCGCTGTCTGACTTTGACCAAATTCAGGATGTGCGGATTGAAAAAGAGCTGCCAAATAAGGTAACGATTGCAGTCAATGAGTTTCAGAAAGTGGCATATGTCGTAAAAGGGGACAAGTTTTCGCCGATTCTTGAGAACGGAAGAACACTTGATCCTGTAACCGGGGCATTTCCAGATGACGCACCGCTTCTGATGAACTGGAAAAACGCTGAAGAAATAGAAGAAATGGCTCTTGAATTAATGAGCCTGCCTGACAGTATTTCAAATGCCATTTCGGAAATTTATCATACACCTGAACAAATGGACCCGTGGCATATCACTCTGTACATGAACGACGGTTATGAAGTACAGGCATCTGTCAGAGGTTTTTCAGAAAAGATGAAAAATTATCCTTCCATTGTCAGCCAGCTTGCGCCTGGTGCAAAGGGCGTTATTCATATGGAAGTCGGCACGTACTTTGAATCATTTGACAAGAGCGGGGAAACTGAGCTCAGCACTCCTGCTGAAGGAGCTGCAGACGAAACAGAGGCGGAGGCGACGGAACAAAATGAAAATGAAAATGAGGGGTAGGTATGTCATCCTCTCCTTAATCATGCTTGTGCTTGGCTTTCTTGTAGCTTTTTCTTATCAGCTTACGAAAGAAAAACAGCCTGAAAACGGCATTTCTTCTGAACAATGGGACAAAGAATATGAAACAAGGCAGCTTTTGATCAAGCAGGAGGAACGCAATGCCGAGCTTCAGAAGCAATTGTCTGATACCCAGGAAAAGGTCAGGAAAATTGAAGAAGATCTGAAAAATGAAAAGCAGCTTTATTTTAACCTGGTTGAAGATGCTGAGAAATACAGAATGTATGTAGGCGAGCTTGGTGTAAAAGGAGAGGGGATTGAAGTCACTCTTGAAGATTCCTCCTACATACCTGAAGGCGAAAACGTCAATAATTACATTGTGCATGAAGGCCATATTTTTAAAGTGATCAACGAACTTCTCATATCCGGTGCAAGTGCAGTTGCAATCAATGGACAGAGATTATCGCATGATTCGTATATATATTGTAATGGACCTGTTGTAACTGTGGATGGAAATCAATTTCCCGCACCGTTTGTCATTTCAGCCATCGGCGATCCTGCTGTGCTCGATCAGGCTCTGAATATTGCAGGCGGAGTGGTGGAACAAGTAGCATATGACAACATTGTCATTACCCTTGAGAAAAAAGATGAGATTAAAATGAATCCATTATTGCAAGAAAAGAAATCTTGACGGGTGGTTGCCTTGAAGAAAAATTTGAAAGGTGTCAGCTTTTCCATACTGACAATGATATTCGGCCTTATGCTTGCTGTTCAGTTTCAGTCCATTCAGGAACCTCAGGTCAGAGATACAAGGGACATGTGGCAGCTGCGGGAGGCACTTAAAACAGAGCAGATGATGCAGTCTGAGCTGCTGCTTGAGATCCGCAAGTATGAAGAGCTGATCGATACATATGAGAATGATGAGAATCAAAGTGCTGAAAAAACCCTGAAGGAAACAGTAGAAGAGCTAAAGAAAGAAGCAGGGCTGACCGAAGTAACAGGGGAGGGGATTACGATTACGATTTCCCCGCTGTTTGATGAGTCATTGACACAGACGGAAACAAGCAATGTTGCACCTGATCTGCTTAAGCGTCTTTTGAATGAACTTAATTCCTACGGTGCCGAAAGCATCTCAATTGATGGCCGGAGAGTTGTCAATACGACCGTCATCCGGGACATCAACGGCAAAACGAAGATAGACGGCTACAGCCTGCATTCTTTTCCGCTTGAGATTAAGGTGATCGGCGAGGATGCAGAGAAGCTTTTCAGCCGGTTAAACGGATCAACGGTTATGGATACGTTTGCTGTTGATAATCTCAGACTGTCCATCTCAGAGCCAAAAGGGAGCATTACGATCCCTCCGTATGATGATGTGATCAGGGTTCAGAATATGAAACCGTTTGAAAAAGGAGAGAATTCATAATGTGGCTTCCCATTTTAGGGTTGGTTCTTGGAATTTCATTGGGACTGCTGACTGATTTCCGGATTCCCGGCGAATATTCGAATTACCTTTCCATAGCCATTCTTGCGGCACTTGATACGCTGCTTGGGGGGATTCGGGCACACTTGCAGAATATGTACGATGAAATGGTGTTTGTATCCGGTTTTTTCTTTAACATCATTTTGGCAGCAAGTTTAGCTTTTCTGGGTGTTCATCTTGGTGTAGACTTGTATTTGGTAGCAATATTTGCTTTTGGAGTCAGACTGTTCCAGAATATTGCCGTCATCAGACGAATCATTATTGCCAATTGGACTGAATCGCGCCAAAAACTTAAAAAAAGTTGATTTTTTAAGAGGGAAAATCAAGGATTTGACGAATACTCACTTTAAGTATCTAATTCATGTTAGAACCTGCACGAAGCAGGCTGGAATTTGTGTGACATGCATGTTTCAAATGTCACAGCATTTTTCAGCATTGTTACAAATATGTAAAACTAGATTCATTGTATTGTTGTTCCTCTAATAATAGAATGGAAATGATAAGTTAAGGAGGTGCCATAGAATGAACAACAATGAAATCTTTGTAAGTCTAGACATCGGTACATCCAGTGTTAAGGTTATCATCGGCGAAATGGCAGACGATAATTTGAACATTATTGGTGTAGGCAATGTTAAATCAGAAGGACTCAGAAAAGGGTCGATCGTCGACATTGACGAGACCGTTCATTCTATTAGAAAAGCGGTTGAACAGGCAGAGAGAATGGTAGGCATTCCCCTTAGAAGAGTTGTAGTGGGAGTGACCGGCAATCATGTACAGCTGCAGGACTGCCACGGGGTTGTGGCTGTTTCAAGCGAAAACCGCGAAATAGCAAATGAGGACATCAGACGCGTCATTGATGCTGCTCAAGTTATGTCAATACCTCCGGAACGGGAGATCATAGATGTGATTCCTCAGCAGTTTATTGTTGACGGACTGGATGAAATCAGCGATCCGCGCGGAATGATTGGTGTGCGTCTTGAAATGGAAGGCACGATCATCACCGGATCAAGAACGATTTTACATAATCTTCTTCGGTGCGTAGAGAAAGCAGGACTCGAAATTACAGATATATGCCTGCAGCCGCTTGCATCAGGAGCCGTTGCCCTTTCTAAGGATGAGAAAAACCTTGGCGTAGCCCTTGTTGATATCGGAGGCGGTTCAACAACAATTGCCGTCTTTGACCAAGGTCATCTGCAGACGACAAGCGTCCTGCCGATCGGCGGAGAAAACATAACGAAAGATCTGTCCATCGGCCTTCGTACAACGACGGATGAGGCTGAGCGTGTTAAAGTAAAGCATGGACATGCCTACTATGATTACGCCTCGGAAGAAGAAGTGTTTGAAGCGGCCATTATCGGCACAGATCAAAAGCAGCAATTTAATCAGCTTGAAATTTCTGATATTATAGAAGCCAGACTGGAAGAAATGTTTGAGCTCGTTCAGCATGAGATTAAGAGACTTGGTGTCAGGGACCTGCCGGGAGGATTTGTTCTGACCGGAGGAACTGTAAGCATGCCTGGAGTGCTTGAAATTGCACAGGATGTGCTTCAGAGCAATGTCCGCATTGCAAGCCCTGATTATATCGGGGTCAGAGAACCGCAGTACATGACTGGAGTCGGGCTGATTCAGTTTGCCTGCAAAAATGCTAAAATACAGGGCCGGAGCATCAGTTCAAATGCTGTTCCCGACAAGGCTGAAATGGCAGCACAAAGAGAGCCTCAGCCGCAGCAGAATCAGCATCAGCGCTCTAAGGCGAAAGAAAAAGAAGAGAAAAAAGAAAGCAAAGTGAAAAAATTCTTTGGTTACTTCTTTGAATAACATGCACCAAGAGGAAGTCATTCGATGGATTAGGAGGATTTTGTATGTTGGAGTTTGAAAGCAATATTGACGGCATGGCAACGATAAAAGTAATTGGGGTTGGCGGCGGCGGAAACAACGCTGTTAACCGTATGATAGAACATGGTGTTCAAGGCGTGGATTTTATCGCTGTAAACACTGATGCACAGGCTTTGAATCTATCTAAAGCAGAAACTAGAATGCAGATTGGCTCAAAGCTTACAAGAGGCCTTGGCGCAGGCGCAAACCCTGAAGTCGGCAAAAAAGCTGCTGAAGAAAGTAAAGAGCAGATTGAAGAGGCTTTAAGAGGAGCAGACATGGTATTCGTCACTGCAGGAATGGGCGGCGGTACAGGTACTGGTGCAGCTCCTGTCATCGCCCAGATCGCTAAAGACCTTGGCGCTCTTACTGTTGGGGTTGTTACCCGCCCGTTTACGTTTGAAGGACGCAAGCGTGCGATGCAGGCTGCCGGCGGCATCTCTTCAATGAAAGAATCAGTTGATACGCTGATTGTTATCCCGAACGACCGTCTTCTTGAAATTGTAGACAAAAACACACCGATGCTTGAAGCTTTCCGCGAAGCGGATAACGTACTCCGCCAAGGTGTACAGGGCATCTCAGATTTGATTGCTGTTCCTGGACTGATCAACCTTGATTTTGCCGATGTTAAGACAATTATGTCGAACAAAGGTTCATCACTTATGGGTATTGGGGTTGCAACTGGAGAAAGCAGAGCAGCAGAAGCCGCAAAAAAAGCTATTTCAAGTCCGCTTCTTGAAACATCAATTGACGGCGCACAAGGTGTTCTGATGAACATTACTGGCGGTTCAAACCTAAGTCTTTATGAAGTTCAGGAAGCAGCTGACATCGTTGCTACTGCTTCAGATCAGGACGTAAACATGATCTTCGGTTCAGTTATCAACGAAAACCTGAAGGATGAGATTGTAGTGACTGTTATTGCTACCGGCTTTAACGAAGTAGAAATCAATCACAGCAAACCGCAGTCAAGACCATTCGGAAACACGGCTCCAAAAACATCACCTAAACCTCGCGATGTAAGAGAAATGAAACGTGAGCGCGAACGCGAGGAGCCTGCTCAGGACATGTCAAGCCGTTCTATGCAGCAAGGCGATGATACACTTGATATCCCTACATTCCTGCGAAACCGCAACAAACGCAGATAATAGCAAAAAAAGACATGGCCAAGCGCCATGTCTTTTTTTTGCATTCTTTTATACATAAAATCTGTCTCCTCATATTGTCCTGCTCTTTAGAGATAAAAGATGAAATTAGTCCCCTTAGAAATCTGCTGATATTGAGTACCATTTCCTGTATTGTAACAATCTGCTCTACCTGAGCACTTTGTAAATGGTTAAATTAGGTAAATTATGTTTATTTTTACAGGTTTGTTTTCACCATAGTCCGAATGTCCTTTCAAAAAAACGCTGTGAATCCCAGTGTTCATCGCATCTTTAATAGAGTGAAAAAAGACAGGCGTTCATTTGTCCTGATTTGCAAAACTTTTCTTCTCCGTCAAATCGATCATTTCTGCAAAAGGAATATTTTGGGTGCAAATAATGACAAAATTTTCAAAAAAATTTCTTTACATTTAATGTAACAGCTCAGATTATACATACATTTCAGAGGGAGGGAGGACCTGAGGATCTGCCTACAACATTTTAAGGGGGAATTGAAAGAATGCCGAAGAAATATGGGAAATCGCTCAGTATTTTGTCAATTATGATCCTGCTTTTAACTTTGCTTGCGCCAAGTGTGTCAGTTGCAAGCACAAACGTCAGTACATCAGTGAAAAGTCAGAAAAACATAACGGCTGATAAAGTTTCAAAGAAGGTTGCCGAATCTTTTAAGAAAGAAGAAAAGGTGACGTTTCTCATTAAGCTGAAAGAGCAGGTTGATACAGCAAAAGTTGCAAAGAATGCTGCAAAAACTGAATCTAAAGGATTGCAGGCCAAATATGAGAAACGGTCGGCTGTCGTTTCTTCCCTTCGTGCAAAAGCCTTTGAAACGCAGCATAATCTGAAAACATACTTAACGAAAGAACAAAAAGCCGGAAATGCGAAAGACATAAAATCTTACTATATCGTAAACGGAATGGCTGTCACTGCCACTAAGGAGGTAATGGAAAAAGTTGCATCTTTCCCGGAAGTGGACAAGATCCTTCCAAATGAAGTTCGTCAGCTGAACAAGGTAAAAGAAAAAACATCTGTACAGCAGACAGACACAAACGCATCTCCTGCAGCAACAGAGTGGAACATCAATAAAATAGGTGCTCCTGCAGCATGGGAGATGGGCATCGACGGCAGCGGAACCGTTGTTGCTTCGATTGATACAGGCGTTCAATGGGATCACCCGGCATTAAAAGAAAAATACCGCGGCTTTAATCCAGCTGCACCAAATGCACCGGATCACGAGTTCAGCTGGTTTGATGCTACAGCAAATCAGGGAGCGCCTTACGACGATGATGGGCATGGAACGCACGTAACAGGCACGATGGTAGGCGCAGAGCCAAACGGCAATAATCAAATCGGTGTTGCACCAGGTGCAAAGTGGATTGCTGTCAAAGCATTCACTGCAAACGGCGGAACAGATGCAGATTTGCTTGAGGCAGGAGAGTGGATTATTGCACCAAAAGATGAAGACGGCAACCCGCATCCTGAAATGGCGCCTGATGTCGTCAACAATTCCTGGAGCGGAGGATCAGGGCTCGATGAATGGTACAGGCCAATGGTCAATGCATGGCGTGCTGCAGATATTTTCCCTGAATTTTCTGCAGGCAACACGACTTTATTTAATCCGGGAGGTCCAGGATCCATTGCCAACCCGGCAAACTATCCTGAATCTTTTGCAACAGGTGCAACAGACATCAACAACCAATTAGGAAGTTTTTCACTTCAGGGACCGTCTCCTTATGATGAAACAAAGCCTGATATTGCAGCACCGGGCGTAAACATCCGTTCATCTGTTCCAGGCGGGGTTTACGAAGGCGGGTGGAATGGTACATCAATGGCAGGACCTCACGTTTCTGCTGTAGTAGCCTTGCTGAGGCAGGTTGATTCCTCCATCACGGTAGAGGAAATTGAAAATGTACTGACAACTACAGCAACACCATTGACCGATTCAACTTTTACCAGCTCTCCTAATAACGGATATGGCCATGGACTGGTAAATGCCTATGATGCGGTTTCCTCTCTGATGACAGGTCTTGGAAAAGTAAAAGGACAGGTTGCAAAAGAAGGGGAAGATGCCGAGGCTCCGGTTATGGAACATACTGGGCCGGCAGAGGCATTCGCGGGTATGAATCTTCCTTTAACAGTGAAAGTAACCGATAATATCAGCGTGACAAACGTCTCACTTCAATACCAAAACAACAACGGACAATGGCAGACAGCTGAAGCTGCCAGAGTGTCGGGTGATTTCCTTGATGGAAATTACGAAGCAGTCATTCCCGGTGAGGCATTAGAAGAAGGCACACTTGTCTATAAATGGAAAGCTGTTGATTTTGGCGCAAATGAAGTGGTATCAGAAGAATATGAAATAGCTGTTCAGCCGGGCATTACGACTGGCTATGAGCAGGATTTTGAAACAGGCGCTGCAGGCTGGACTTCTTACGGTGTGAAAAACAGCTGGGAGCATGGAGTACCGGTAAATGGCCCGGGGAATGCAGCTTCAGGTGAAAACGTTTTTGCTACCAACCTTGACGGCGATTACGAAAATGGGGCAAACATGAATTTGCTTATGCCTCCAATTGATTTGCCTGCAGAAGGAGCGGCATTCCTTCAATTCAAGCAGTGGCATGAACTTGAAACGAGATATGATTATGGCCATGTTTTCGTTTCAACGGATCAGGAAACATGGACACAGGCATTGCGGGTAAACGGGGTCACAACAAACTGGATAGATGGTCAGGTTGACCTCAGCCAGTATGCCGGACAGCGGATCTATGTTGCTTTCAATGTAACCTCTGACGGAAGCGTTGTTAAAGACGGATGGTATTTAGACGATGTAAAGCTTTCTGATACTCCGATTGAAATTCAGAACAAAGCATCACTTGGAGTTGAAAGCAAATCTGCAACGGCAGATAAAGCTTCAATAGAGAAAAAAGAAAAAGTGTATCCGAACAAAATCAAACCGGCACCATTCACTGCTGCCAAAGGATTAACTGACCATGGACAGCCTGCTGCCCTGCCGATGAGAGCAGAAGTAAGCATTGTTGAAACAGGAAGATCGACATACTCAAGTCTGCAGGACGGCAGCTATGAAATTGTTCATGGTGCAGGTGAATTTACTCTCCAGGCAGAAGCATACGGGTATGCGACAGAAACCATGCCGATTACAATTGAGAACGACGGCATCACAGAAGCAAACTTTGTTCTTGAAGAACTTCCTCAAGGAACTGTGAGCGGCACTGTGACAAATGAGGCAACAGGCGAGCCGGTTGCAAATGCAACCCTTCTGCTTGTTGAAGATGCAGCCATTACTCCTGTTCAAACGAATGAACAAGGGGAATATTCAATTGAAGCCTATGAAGGAGACTATACGCTGAAAGCGATGGCACCTTCTTATTATGCAAAAGACACAAGAATCACGATTGATGCAGAACAGACAACTGTTCAAAATATTACGCTGAAGCCGTTCATCGGGTATCCTGGTGAGATCGGATATGACGACGGGACAGCTGAAAACGCCAGAGCATTTAATGCAGCAGGCAATGGATGGGCTGTAAAAATGTCTCTTGCTGAAGGAAACGCGAGAGCGATGGTAACAGGCGGACTGTTCAGATTCTGGGATACAGAATGGCCTGTTCCTGGAGGCACTGAGTTCCAGGTTGCCATTTACGATGCTTCAGGAACGGACGGGGCACCTGGCAAAAAGCTTGCCGGACCAATCAATGCAGAAGCGCTGCGCAACGGAGAATGGACAATGGTCAACTTACTTGACCAGGGTGTAGTTGTGGACGGCGATTTCTATATGGTTTACATTCAAACAAAAGCAAACCCTAATTCGCCTGGACTTGCAACCGATGAAGATGGCGAAAATGCCGGACGCAGCTGGCAAATGGTCAGCGGAGCCTGGTCACCTTCACCTGCTGAAGAAGGAAACTACATGATCAGGGCGATTGTGGACTATGAAGTGACTGCACCAGAAATTACGTCACCTAAAGACGGTTCGTTCACAAACAAAGAAACGGCTGTTGTAGAGGGTAAAGCATCACCGACAACCACTGTTCATATTTTTAACGGAGAAACAGAGGCAGCTGCTGTACAAGCTTCAGAAAACGGCACATTCCGGGCAGAAGTCCTGCTGAATACAGGTGAAAATGTTCTGACTGCCAAGTCCAGCACAGATGCAGGCATGTCAGATGCATCTAATGCAGTAAAAGTGACGCTGGACAAAACAAAACCGGCATTCACAGTTGAAAATCCTAAAGACGGACAAAAGCTGAACACGGAAGCATTAACAGTCAGCGGAACAGTTTCAGATGACAATTTGGACTGGGTAAAAGTGAATGGACAAAAAGCAGCCGTCAAGGACGGTACATTCTCTAAACGGATTCTGCTTGAAAACGGTGAGAATCTGATTACTGTTCTTGCAGCGGATAAAGCAGGAAACCGTTTAAAGAAAACCGTCAAAGTATATGTGAAATATGATGCACCGGTCATTGAAAATCTAAAACCTGCCGAGGATAAATACATCAAGTCCGGTGAAAGCGTGAAAATAGAATTTGACAGCGAAGAAGATCTGGATGCAACGTTCGTTCTTCATATGCCTCTCACAAATGCGCGCATCCAGAATGCAACAGAGCTTCCGCTGAGAGAAACGTCACCAGGACATTACGAGGGCTACTACACGGCAACATCCAATATGAAAGCTGACGGTGCGAGAATCGAAGTCATTGCAAAAGATGATTACGGCAACGAAACAAGAGCCGTCGCAGATGGCAAACTGTTTATAAACGGAAAAAAACCTGCTAAGAAATAAGCTCACAAAGAACTCTCATTCCAATTGCGGAATGAGAGTTTTTGTTTTATATTGCCGCAGCTGATCTGCATACAGAATTCTTTATGCCAATCCACCTTTTTCCATCGACAAATAGCAATGATATCTATCAAAAATACTCTATTTTATCGGCAGTAACTGACAGACTTCACCTGCTGTGCTCAGCTATACTATTACTATCCAATCGGACAGCGCCCTTATTTTTTCTTAGATGTGAAAACCTCAGGGGAAGGAGTTTAACGTGGCCATTTATTTGGATGTAATCTGGTTTTTGAATTTTTCTTTTGATCTTTTCCTGCTGCTTTTGACGAATATTTTGCTGAAGCAGAAACTGATGAAGATCAGGATTTTGATTGGAGCCTTGATTGGATCTGGCATCGTTGTCCTTCTGTTCACTCCTTTTTCACCCATTGCAACGCATCCGTTAGGCAAGTTATCCGTTTCTGTCTTCATGATACTGGCAGCCTTTGGATTTAAGAGGTTTAAGTATTTCGCCAAGTGTCTGCTTACTTTTTATTTCGTTACTTTTATGGTAGGCGGGGCCATGATGGGGGCCCATTATTTTATTCAGACGGAAATCGGATTTGCAGACGGAATTTTAATGACAAACTCAGGAGGTTTTGGCGATCCTGTCAGCTGGCTGTTTGTCATCGCCGGCTTTCCTGCAGCCTGGTATTTTTCAAGAAAAAGGCTTGATGACCTTGAGATGAAAAAGATTCAATATGACATGATTGTCTCGGTTCACGTCAAGATTGGGGAAGCATCGTTTACACTGAAGGGCCTGATAGACAGCGGAAATCAGCTTTATGATCCCATCTCAAAGTCCCCGGTCATGATTGCAGATGCCAATAAGCTAAAAGGGCATGTTCCGGATGCGCTGCTTGATATAGCGCTTCAGGAAGATGTGATGGCGGCTTTAACCGCGTCAAGTGAATCTCATTCTATGGATAACAGAGTAAGAATCATTCCGTTTCGGGTCGTCGGAAAATCAAATCAGTTTTTAATCGGTCTAAAACCGGATGAGGTCATTGTGACAACAAAAGATGAAACGATTCTTGCTTCGAAAACGATTATCGGGCTGAACCAAACAAGCCTGTCGCCTGAAGGAGAATATGACTGCATCGTTCATCCCAAAATGCTTCAGAGCGGAGCCGTGCAGGACGTTTCATAAAGATTTCCACTGCTTGATGGTTCCGAACGCAGTGATAAGTGCCATCAAACCAGAAAATCCAGCGCTTGATGGTTCTGAACGCAGTGATAAGTGCCATTAAAGCAGACTATCCAGCGCTTGATGGTTCTGAACGCAGTGATAAGTGCCATCAAAACAGAATTGCCGCCGCTTGATGGTTCTGAACGCAGCAATAAGTGCCATCAAACCAGAATTTTAACCGCTTGATGGTTCTGAACGCAGTGATAAGTGCCATCAAACTATAATATCCAACGGTTGATGGTTCTGAACGCAGTGATAAGTGCCATCAAACCAGAATTTTAACCGCTTGATGGTTCTGAACGCAGCAATAAGTGCCATCAAACCAGAATTTTAACCGCTTGATGGTTCTGAACGCAGCAATAAATGCCATCAAACCAGAGTATCCTCCGCTTGATGGTTCTGAACTTAGCGATAAGTGCCATCAAACAAAAATATCCACCGCTTGATGGTTCTGAACGCAGCAATGAGTGCCATCAAACTATACTATCCACCGCTTGATGGTTTTGAACGCAGTGATAAGTGCCATCAAACCAGAATATCCACTGCTTGATGGTACCGAACTCAGCTTTATCATTATCCTGTAGTAGTGTACTCAGCTGTAAAGGAAAATAGAAGGGAGAGAATCATGAAAAAACTAAAATTGCAGATTACGTATCTCTGGTATAAATTGCTGATGAAGCTGGGCCTGAAAACGGATGAAATTCATTATATCGGAGGAAGCGAAGCACTTCCGCCCCCGCTCACAAAGGATGAAGAAGAAGTCCTTCTGAAAAAACTGCCGGGAGGCGATCAGGCAGCACGCTCCATTCTGATTGAAAGAAATTTAAGGCTTGTCGTCTATATTGCCAGGAAGTTTGAGAATACAGGCATTAACATTGAAGATTTGATCAGCATCGGAACAATTGGACTAATCAAAGCTGTCAACACCTTTAATCCGGAAAAAAAAATCAAGCTTGCCACCTATGCATCAAGATGCATAGAGAATGAAATTCTGATGTATCTGAGAAGAAACAACAAAATCCGGTCTGAAGTTTCATTTGATGAACCATTAAATATCGACTGGGACGGAAACGAGCTGCTCCTCTCGGATGTTCTTGGAACAGAAGAAGACATCATCACAAAAGATCTTGAAGCAAATGTGGACCGCAAACTTCTCCTTAAAGCTCTTCAGCAGCTGAATGACCGGGAAAAACAGATCATGGAACTGCGGTTTGGCCTTCAGGGAGGAGAAGAAAAAACGCAAAAAGACGTCGCGGATATGCTCGGGATCTCCCAGTCCTACATATCCAGGCTTGAAAAGAGAATTATCAAAAGATTGCGCAAAGAATTCAATAAAATGGTCTAAAAAAATATTATCCGCCGAATTTCCAGTTCCTGTATGCTTTGGAGGCACTTCCGACATTTTTGGCTTTTGGACATGTGCATATTTTTCCCACCTAAGGAGATACTTAACTCTGTACAGCAGCTCCTGTTAGGAGGGAAAGATGTGGCAAGAAATAAAGTTGAAATATGCGGAGTAGATACTTCCAAACTTCCAGTCCTGAAAAATGAGGAAATGAGAATCCTGTTCCGCGAGATGCAAAGCGGCAATTCGGATGCACGGGAAAAGCTCGTGAACGGGAATCTTCGCTTGGTTTTGAGCGTCATTCAGCGATTTAACAACCGCGGTGAGTTTGTCGATGACCTGTTTCAAGTTGGCTGTATTGGACTTATGAAATCCATTGATAATTTCGATCTTGGCCAGAATGTAAAATTTTCAACTTATGCTGTACCGATGATTATTGGAGAGATCAGGCGCTATCTGCGCGATAACAATCCGATCCGGGTTTCCAGATCTCTTCGTGATATTGCCTACAAAGCTTTGCAGGTCAGAGAACAATTGATGAGCAAAACCTCAAGAGAACCGACCGCGGAAGAAATATCCCGGGTACTGGAAGTCCCGCATGAAGAAATCGTCTTTGCACTGGATGCCATCCAGGACCCGGTGTCGCTTTTTGAACCGATTTACAACGATGGCGGGGATCCAATCTATGTCATGGATCAGCTCAGTGACGAAAAAAACCGCGATTCACACTGGATCGAAGAAATTGCTTTAAAAGAGGGAATGCGCAGGCTTAATGAGCGTGAAAAGCTCATATTGAGAAAACGGTTCTTCCAGGGAAAAACCCAAATGGAAGTGGCGGAGGAAATCGGCATCTCACAAGCGCAGGTCTCAAGGCTTGAAAAAGCTGCTATCAAACAAATGAATAAGAATATACAGAATTAGAGCCGTCTCTCAGGACGGCTCTTTTTCATGAAATGAAGGGCATAGAACGCTCATATTCATACATATAGTTAAGTAAGACGGGGGGCGGATGCGATGATGAATATATCTGAATTTCAGACAAAAGATGTTGTCAATGTTTCAGATGGAAAGAAGCTCGGAATGGTATCGGATTTTGATATAAATGTAACGACGGGGAAAATTCAGGCTGTCTTTATCAGCGGGCCTGGCAAGGTACTCGGTTTTTTCGGCAAGGAGGAAGAAGTCGTCGTACCGTGGAGAAACATTGTCAAAATCGGGGAAGATGTGATTTTAGTCCGTGTAAATAGGGAAATAGACCAAAACAGCGAATTAATTTAACAATCTTCTGTCGGAATGGGAAAGATGTGGTAAAATATAGTCGTATATAAATTGCACCAAACAGCAAACAGAAGGAATGATCATTTATGACTCAGAATCCGCTTAATCTTCAGCATGAAACATACTTAAACAGCCCGGACTGGGAACAATTAAATGAAGATCTCGTTATTGGATTTACAACAAAAAACGGGGGAGTCTCAAGCGGTCACTTTCAGTCTCTGAATCTTGGCCTCCATGTCCACGACGATCCCGCAAGTGTAACAGAAAACAGAAAGATCCTTGCATCAGCCGTGAATATGCCTCTTGAACACTGGGTTTATGCAGACCAGGTTCATGACAGCAGCATTTATAAAGCACGCAAGGAAGACGGTTCAAAAGGGACAATGAATTATGCTTCGGCTGTTCCGGGAACAGACGGCCTATACACAGATGAAGAAGGCCTGATGCTTTCTCTCTGCTACGCAGACTGTGTGCCTCTTTTCTTCTATGAGCCTGAAAAAAGGCTGGTCGGCACTGCTCATGCAGGCTGGAAAGGTTCAGTCCTTGATATTGGGGGCAAAATGGCCAGAACGTGGACCCGGAAGGAAGGCGTCTCGGCACAATCCATTTATGCCATCATCGGACCATCCATCGGATCTTGCTGCTATACCGTTGATGATTATGTCATTGACAGAGTGAACAAAGCGCTGTCTAAAGCTTTCCCTTCTCCATATGAAGAGGTGTCTGCCGGGCAGTATTCGCTTGACTTAAAGCTGCTCAACAAATATTTGCTGTTGAATGCAGGTCTGAGCGAGTCCCGCATATTGACAAGCCCGCTTTGTACAAGCTGCGAATCTTCCCTGTTTTTTTCACACAGGAGAGATCAGGGCAAGACCGGAAGAATGGCTGGATTTATCGGTTTAAAGGGGAGGCAAAAACAACTGTGAGCGTCAAACAGAACTTAGAGGAAATACGTGCAAGAATTAAACATACATGCAGCAAAACAGACCGCAATCCGGATGAGATCAGACTGATTGCCGTCACAAAATATGTCAGCATTGAACGGGCGAAAGAAGCTGTTGAAGCAGGCATTGCACATCTTGGCGAAAACAGAAATGAAGGTCTTGCCGAAAAATACGAAGCTATAGGAAACAGTGCTTCATGGCATTTTATCGGAACCCTTCAGACGAGAAAAGTAAAAGACATGATTGATAAAGCAGACTACATACATTCCCTGGACAGGCTCTCGCTTGCTAAAGAAATTGACAAGCGGGCCGATGATAAAGTAAAGTGCTTCATTCAAGTGAATACGTCGGGAGAAGAATCCAAGCATGGCATGACACCTGAGGAAGTTCTCCCATTTGTTAAGGAGCTTGAGAATTATCCGAACATTCTTGTCGTCGGATTAATGACTATGGCGCCTAACACAGATGATGAACATGTATTGAGAGAATCCTTCAAAAGGCTCCGTACATTACGAGGGGAAGTAAAGTCCCTTCATCTGCCGTATGCACCTTGCAGTGAGCTTTCTATGGGAATGTCGAATGACTTTGAAATAGCGGTTGAAGAAGGCGCTACTTTCATCCGCATCGGCTCAGCCCTGGTTGGATAAGAAATCGGAGGTGTCACGTACATGAGTATTAAAAATAAGTTTAAAAGCTTTTTTGCCCTTGATGAGGAAGAATATGAATACGTTGAGCAGGAGAGGCATCAGGACTATGATTACGAGGAAGAACAGCCATTTCCTCCAAAGCCGCAGCAGACCAAACAGAATGTTGTCAGTTTGCAAAGTGTTCAGAAATCATCTAAAGTGGTTTTATGCGAGCCGAGAGTTTACGCTGAAGCTCAGGACGTTGCCGATCAGCTGAAGAACAGACGGGCAGTTGTTGTCAATCTGCAGCGCATTCAGCATGATCAGGCAAAGCGCATTGTAGACTTTTTAAGCGGAACTGTGTACGCTATAGGGGGAGACATTCAGAAGATCGGAGCGAATATTTTCCTGTGCACACCGGATAACGTTGATGTTGCAGGTTCGATTTCAGAAATTGTCTCGGAAGAAGATCAGAGGTGGTAAAATTAAATGGGCGTAGTAGCTGATGTTTTATTTACGTTGTTGCAGGTTTACTCTTATGCGATTATTATTTATATCTTGCTTTCATGGTTTCCGAATGCAAGAGAAAGCAGTTTCGGACAGCTGCTTGCTAAAATTGTAGAGCCGTACCTTGAACCTTTCCGCAGGTTTATTCCGCCGCTTGGCATGATTGACATCTCACCAATTGTTGCACTTCTTGCCCTGCGATTTGCAGGATACGGGCTTAACTCAATCTTCACAATGATTGGATAAGATACAGGCGGTGCCGTACATAACGGCACTGTTTTCATTTTGGCTCCAATTTATAGGAGCTTAACGAAAAGGCTGGAAGATAAGCATGGACCACATTTATCAGCACTTCAGAGAGGAAGAACGGCATTTTATCGATCAGGCGGCTGAATGGAAAGAAAGTGTCTTGACCAATTATTCTCCAAAGCTGACCGATTTTCTCGACCCGAGGGAGCAGGAGATGGTGAAAGCCGTTGTCGGGTCAGGAGAAGACGTTCGACTTCAGTTTTCGGGCGAGGATATGGAACGGAAGCGGGCGCTGCTCTATCCGGACTACTTTACTCCTTCCCATGATGATTTTCAGCTGTCCCTGCTTGAGATCGGGTATCCGTCTAAGTTTGTTGCCATCGAGCACCGGCAAGTATTGGGTTCTTTAATGTCACTCGGGCTCAAACGTTCAAAATTCGGCGACCTGCTGTTTTCAGGTGACCGGATCCAGCTGGTTGCTGCAAAAGAAACAGAAGCTTTTCTTTTGATGAATTTGACTGAAATTGGCCGGGCAAAGGTTTCGCTGAAAGCACTTGATTGGAGTGAGCGCATCCTCCACGTGGAAGAAATGCTTGAAAAAACAGCGACCGTGAGCTCGTTAAGGCTTGATGCTGTTGCAGCATCTGTCTATAACATTTCCCGGCAAAAAATTGGCGCACTGATTCAATCCGGGTATGTGAAAGTAAACTTTCGGGTCATCGAGCAGCCGTCATTTGAATGCAGAGAAGGAGACACGCTTTCTGTAAGAGGCCACGGCAGATCCAAACTGTTGTCGATTGATGGCAGGACAAAGAAAGATAAGTGGAAAATCTCATACGGGATTCAAAAATAAATTTGGGAAAATAGAAGGATTTTTGCCTTTTCTGTCAAAATATGAATTATACTTGAAGAAAGATCGATTGATCAATACATACTGGAGGTGGCAGAAGTGCCGTTAACACCGCTTGATATTCATAACAAAGAATTTAACAAAGGGTTCCGGGGCTATGACGAGGACGAAGTCAATGAATTCCTCGACCAGGTCATCAAAGATTATGAGCTTGCCATCCGCGAGAAAAAAGAACTCGAAAACAAAGTGACTGAACTTAACGAACGTATTGGTCATTTTTCAAATATCGAGGAAACACTTAATAAATCCATTCTTGTAGCGCAGGAGGCCGCTGAGGAAGTCCGCCGACACGCACAAAAGGAAGCGAAGCTGATTGTGAAGGAAGCAGAGAAAAACGCTGACCGGATCATCAATGAATCCTTGTCTAAATCAAGAAAAATAGCCGTTGAAATCGAAGAGCTGAAAAAGCAGTCGAAAGTTTTCAGGACCCGCTTCCAGATGCTGATTGAAGCACAGCTTGACCTTCTTAAAAATGATGACTGGGATCACCTCCTTGAGTATGAACTGGAATCATTATATGAAGAGCGCGAAGAATCAAAGGTGCAGTCTTGACTTTGAAGCACCATTTCACATATAATTTGATGACTACTATATTATAAATGATTAAAAAACCATGACAGGGACAGTAGCAGTATGAAGTCTTTCAAAGCGAGCCGGAGATGGTGCGAGTCCGGCAAAGAAGCAAACTTGCGAAAATCACCCTCGAGTTTTTTTGCTGAACCTATAGAATCAGTAAGCAAAAACGCGTTATTCACGTTACGAATCTCAAAGAGGATAAGCGTTTTTTAGCTTGTCTAAAAGGGTGGTACCGCGAGAAACCTTCTCGTCCCTTCTGGGATGAGAAGGTTTTTTGTGTTTTTTCTGCCCCATTACAAACTGTCTGGAGGAATACCGATGGAGTACAAAGATACCCTGCTGATGCCGAAAACCGAATTTCCGATGAGAGGAAACCTTCCTAACCGTGAACCGCAAATGCAGGAAAAATGGGAAGAAATGACGATTTATCAAAAAGTGCAGGAGCGCACAAAAGACCGCCCGATGTTTATTCTTCATGACGGACCGCCGTATGCAAATGGAGATATCCACATGGGCCATGCACTGAACAAAGTGCTGAAGGATTTTATCGTCCGCTATAAATCCATGAGCGGCTACAACGCTCCGTACGTTCCCGGCTGGGACACACATGGTCTGCCGATTGAAACGGCTCTGACTAAAAACAAAAAAGTAAACCGAAAAGAACTAAGTGTAGCCGAATTCCGCAAGCTGTGCGCAGAGTATGCGTGGGAGCAGATCAACAATCAGCGGGAGCAGTTTAAGCGTCTCGGTGTTCGCGGAGACTGGGAAAACCCTTATGTGACGCTGAATCCGGAATACGAAGCACAGCAAATCAAAGTGTTCGGTGAGATGGCAAAGAAAGGGTACATCTATAAAGGATTAAAGCCGGTTTACTGGTCACCTTCCAGTGAGTCTGCTCTTGCAGAAGCTGAAATCGAGTATTATGACAAACGCTCTGCTTCTATTTATGTAGCATTTACTGTTGCACAGGGAAATGATGTGCTGAATGGCGGAGAAAAAATCATTATCTGGACGACTACTCCGTGGACGATTCCTGCAAACCTTGGCATTGCCGTTCATCCGGACCTTGAGTATACGGTGGCAGATGTGGACGGGGAATCATTCGTTGTTGCATCCGCATTGCTTGAAACGGTAGCTAAAGAACTTGAGTGGGCAGACTATAAGGCTGTCAAAACATTCAAAGGCGCAGAAATTGAAAAAGTGTCTGCAAAGCATCCGCTTTATGACCGCGAATCACTTGTTGTTTTAGGAGAACATGTAACGACAGATGCAGGTACGGGCTGTGTTCATACTGCACCAGGTCATGGTGAAGACGACTTTATCGTCGGCCAGAAATACGGTCTTGATGTCCTTTGTCCGGTTGATGAAAAAGGCCATATGACAAGCGAGGCACCAGGGTTTGAGGGCATGTTCTATGATGCTGCCAACAAACCGATCACTGAAAAGCTTGAAGAAGCAGGAGCACTGCTCAAGCTTTCTTTCATCACACACTCATACCCTCACGACTGGAGAACGAAAAAACCGACCATTTTCCGTGCAACTGCCCAGTGGTTTGCATCCATCAAGGATTTCCGCGAGGATCTTCTTCAGGCAGTAAAAGAAACGAAATGGGTTCCTGCCTGGGGCGAGACAAGATTGTTCAATATGGTTCGCGACCGCGGGGACTGGTGTATTTCCAGACAGCGTGCATGGGGGGTTCCGATCCCTGTCTTTTATGCAGAAAACGGAGAGCCGATTATTACGGATGAAACAATCAATCATGTTTCCGACCTGTTCCGCGAGCACGGTTCAAACATCTGGTTTGAACGTGAAACAAAAGATCTTCTTCCTGAAGGGTTCACGCATCCGGGCAGCCCGAACGGAAACTTCACGAAAGAACAGGACATCATGGATGTCTGGTTCGACTCTGGTTCTTCCCATCAGGCAGTATTGCTTGAAAGAGATGACCTGCAGCGTCCGGCAGACCTTTATTTGGAAGGCTCTGACCAATACCGCGGCTGGTTTAACTCTTCCCTGTCCACAGGTGTTGCTGTAACAGGAAAAGCTCCATATAAAGGCGTTCTCAGCCATGGTTTTGCACTGGACGGAGAAGGGCGCAAAATGAGTAAGTCTCTTGGGAACGTTGTGCTGCCTTCAAAAGTTATGAACCAGCTTGGGGGAGACATTCTTCGTCTTTGGGTAGCGTCTGTTGACTATCAGGCTGATGTAAGAGTTTCAGACAACATTCTGAAGCAAGTAGCAGAGGTGTACAGAAAAATCCGCAATACGTTCCGTTTCCTTCTTGGTAACCTTGCTGATTTTAACCCTGAAACAGATGCCCTCGCGTTTGACGAGCTGCGCGATGTTGACCGTTACATGATGGTGAAGCTGAATAAACTGACAGACAAAGTGAAAAAATCGTATGAAGACTATGAGTTCGCTGCTATTTTCCACGCGGTTCATAATTTCTGCACGATTGAACTCAGCTCCTTCTATTTGGATTTCGCTAAAGATGTTCTCTACATCGAAGCTCCTGATAACAAAGAGCGCCGCGCCATTCAGACCGTTCTTTATGACACGCTGCTTTCACTTGTCAAGCTTGTTGCGCCGATCCTTCCTCATACAGCTGATGAAGTATGGGCACACATCGACTCTGTTTCAGAAGAAAGCGTTCAGCTGACAAATATGCCTGAAAGCAAGGAAATTGCCGGTGCTGACGTGCTTGAGAAGAAATGGGATGCTTTCATGGAGCTTCGCGATGATGTCTTAAAGGCACTTGAAGCAGCCCGCAATGAAAAAGTAATCGGCAAATCGTTAACTGCAAGCATCGAAGTATATGCGAACGGGGAAGCGAAACAATTGCTTGAATCAATTGATGAAAACTTAAAGCAGCTGTTCATTGTATCAGGCTTTAAGCTTGCTGGAAATTATGAGGACGCTCCGCAGGATGCACATACTTGCGACAAAGTGAAAATCACAGTTAAACCTGCTGAAGGCGAAACGTGTGAAAGATGCTGGGTTGTCACAACCGATGTGGGCGAAAATGAAAATCACAAAACACTGTGCACGCGCTGTGCAGCAATTGTTGACGAACATTATACGACTGCTTAAACATAGAAAACCGCTGAATTGTTCAGCGGTTTTTTTGTGTATTTTTTCCTGTTAGCTAAGCGGCTGATTCCGCTTTTCTTATTCCCTCCACAGGAAAATTCTTAAAAGCGTGAGGAGTTTCAAACCGGATAGACTATAGGTACAAAGCCAAGCCACAAGGAGATGTCCGCTATGAGTATAGATGCTATCTGGCATGAGCTTCAATTGATGCAGCGAGAGCTTAAGTCAAGGCTTTTTGATCATTGTCTGTTTGATATGGAGACAGAACAGCCTCATTTATTTTATCCATACAAAGAAAAAACAATTATGGGACATGTAAAAGAAGAGCTGAATGACGTTGAGAGAGCGCTCTTGAAAATAAAAAACGGAACGTACGGCATTTGTGAAGAAACCGGCCTTGCAATTGAACTTGAGAAATTAGCGATTATCCCCACTGCAAGAAGCATTCATGATTTTGCTTTTCAGGAACTGTATGAACGAAAATCCCTGCCTCACATGAATTATCATCCACCCCTCTATTCAGAAGCAGAAGAATATATGTAATACCTTCAGACAAGCTTTGCTCTTCTATTTTGCCTGTGATACAATTCAGAAGTATATTATAGGAAAGTTGGGGAAAGCTTGTGCTTTATTATCTCATCGCACTTGTGATTATTGCTCTGGATCAGCTGACAAAATGGCTGATTGTGAAAGAACTTGAAATCGGGGAAAGCATACCGGTTATTGAAAATGTCCTGTATATTACCTCACATCGGAATCAGGGAGCTGCCTGGGGAATTCTTCAGGGCCAGATGTGGTTTTTTTACGTGATTACGGTTATTGTAGTAGCCGGCCTGGTTGTTTATATCCAAAAATATACAAACGGCAGCCGTCTGATGGGGATTGCCCTCGGCTTAATGCTCGGCGGTGCGATCGGGAACTTTATTGACAGAGTGATCCATCAGGAAGTGGTTGATTTTGTCCAAACCTATATTGGTACATACCCGTTTCCAATTTTCAATGTAGCGGATTCTGCACTTTGTGTGGGAGTGGCGCTGCTCTTTATCGTCATGCTTTTAGATGGGAAACAAGAGAAGGAGAAAGTGAATGAACAGCATAGAAATTAAGATTGATGACAGCAATAAATATGAACGCCTTGATAAGCTGCTTGCTTCGGAAAATGCAGACTGGTCAAGAAGCCAGGTCCAGATCTGGATTAAAGAAGGACACGTGAAAGTAAATGACGGGGAGTCAAGAAGCAATTATAAAGTTCAGCCCGGCGATACGGTCACTCTTCTCATTCCGGACCCTGAACCGCTTGATGTTCTGCCGGAAGAAATGAATCTTGATGTTTATTATGAAGATGCAGACGTTCTTGTTGTCAATAAACCTAAAGGAATGGTTGTGCATCCTGCACCGGGACATTTGTCAGGGACGCTTGTCAATGGACTGATGGCCCACTGCAAGGACCTTTCCGGCATTAACGGCGTCATGAGACCGGGCATTGTCCACCGGATTGATAAAGATACATCAGGACTTCTGATGGTTGCCAAAAATGACATGGCGCACGAGTCACTGGTTAATCAGCTTGTAGAAAAATCGGTTACAAGACGTTATCAGGCGATTGTTCATGGGATTATTCAGCATGACAAAGGGACAGTTGATGCTCCGATCGGCCGCGATAAACAGGACCGCCAGAGTATGACGGTTACAAATGAGCACAGCAAGGACGCTGTCACTCATTTTCATGTTCTTGACCGCTTTGCAGGCTACACGCTGATTGAGTGCCAGCTTGAGACAGGCAGAACGCATCAGATCAGAGTTCATATGAAATACATCGGTTTCCCTATTGTCGGCGATCCGAAATACGGCCCGAAAAAAACGCCGAATATCGGAGGCCAGGCGCTTCATGCAGGCGTTCTCGGCTTTAAGCATCCCCGCACGGGCGAGTACCTTGAATTTAATGCTCCGCTCCCTGCTGAATTTAAGCAGGTAATCGAAGATCTGAAAAAAAGTCATTGACACAAGCCATATGATTTGTCATAATAGCCGTAGTTGAAAAATGAACCTTTAAGACAGTCCCGTGAGGCTGAGAAGGAAACGGATCTTATGCGCATAGTCTGCGTATAATTCAGCACGCATCCAATCCCTCTTGCCAAACGGCAGGAGGGATTTTCTTTTTGCAGGTTCAAAAGGAGAGATGAACAGCATGCCCCAAAAAGCAGTTGTGCTTGACCAGCAGTCAATCAGAAGAGCATTGACGAGAATTGCCCACGAAATCATTGAACGAAACAAAGGCATCGATTCTGTCATTCTTGTCGGGATTAAGACAAGAGGCATCCATCTTGCCAAAAGGCTTGCAGAACGGATCGAACAGATTGAAGGGAAGCCCGTAGAGGTAGGAGAGCTTGACATTACTCTCTATAGAGATGACCTTTCCAAAAAAACAGTGAATGAGGAGCCGCTCGTTAAAGGCTCGGATATTCCTGCAGATATCACAAACAAAACAGTCATCCTGATTGATGACGTCCTTTATACAGGAAGAACAGTCCGCGCAGGGCTTGATGCGCTGATTGACATCGGAAGACCTTCACAGATTCAGCTCGCAGTCCTGGTAGACAGGGGACACAGAGAATTGCCGATCCGGGCAGACTATGTCGGCAAAAACATTCCGACCTCAAGCTCTGAAAAAATTGTTGTCGAACTGATGGAAGTCGACAAAAACGATCAGGTCGCCATACACGAAAAAGAATAGACCACCTTTTAATGAAGTCCAGAGAGGCTGCAAAAGGAACGGAAAATCACACCTGTGTTCTTATTTGACAGGATGATTATGCCTCTTTGCAGCCTCATGCAAAGAGGTTTTTTTTATAAAAAGAAAGCGGGGAATAGATATGAAACCAAGAAAAGAAGCTCTACAGCTTGATATAAAAGAAATCCCAAAGCCGCTCACATGGATCACCCTGAGCTTTCAGCATCTGTTTGCCATGTTTGGAGCAACCATCCTCGTACCCTTTTTGGTCGGACTTGATCCGGCTGTCGCCCTGATCTCAAGCGGACTTGGGACGCTTGCATTTCTGCTGATCACAAAAGGCCAGGTGCCGGCTTATCTGGGTTCCTCATTCGCCTTCATCGCACCAATCATCGCAGCTAAGGCGGCTGAAGGACCTGAAGGCGCAATGGTCGGAAGTTTCCTTGCCGGAGTCGTGTACGGACTTGTAGCCCTGCTAATTAAAATCGTCGGATACAAGTGGATCATGAAGCTTCTGCCTCCGATTGTCGTCGGTCCTGTCATCATCGTCATCGGACTGAGCCTTGCAGGGACTGCAGTAGATATGGCCATGAACAATCCTGAGGGAGAATATAACCTGACCTACTTCTCGGTGGCTCTAGTGACGCTTGCGATAACGATAGTGTGCTCGGTTGCATTCAAAGGCTTTGTCAGCCTGATCCCTGTCCTGATCGGAATCACCGGAGGCTACCTGTACGCACTTTCCATCGGATTGGTTGATTTCAGTAAAGTAGTCGGGGCAGGACTGTTTCAAAAACCGGACTTTATCATACCTTTTGTCACATATACGCCAGGGTTTTCCTACGAAATCGTTCTTCTGATGGTTCCGGTTGCAGTGGTTACTCTGTCAGAGCATATCGGACATCAGCTTGTCCTTGGTAAAGTGGTGGAGAGGGATTATTTGAAAGAACCTGGTCTGCACCGTTCGATCCTTGGAGATGGAGTGGCAACGATGATTGCATCACTTATCGGAGGACCGCCGAATACAACGTACGGTGAAAACATCGGTGTACTTGCCATTACGCGGGTTTACAGCGTCTACATCATCGCAGGTGCCGCGGTTATGGCCGTCGTGTTCGGCTTCATCGGAAAAATTTCAGCCTTGATCAGCTCCATTCCGACGCCTGTCATGGGCGGCGTGTCCATCCTGCTGTTTGGGATTATCGCATCATCAGGATTAAGAATGCTGACTGACAACAAGATTGATTTCGGAAATAAACGAAACCTTGTGATTTCCTCTGTCATCCTGGTCATCGGGATCGGCGGAGCCATGATAAAAGTAAGCGAGCAGTTTGAACTTCACGGCATGGCATTTGCGGCAATCATCGGCATTGTCCTGAACCTGGTCCTACCGGGCCGCAAAGCTGCTGAAAGAGAACAAACAGCTGCAAATGAACATACAGCTGCATAAGAACACCTTTTAACGAAAGTCCAGAGAGGCTTGCAAGGGTGGATGGGCACGGGCAAAACAACTTTTAGGTTTTGTCATGCCTTCTCACACCCTGAAACCGGATTTCAGGGTGTTTTTTTTGCAGAAAAAATGACGGGAGAGATGATGATGAAGCACTTGCTTAGAATGAGTGATCTGCCTGCAGATGAAATTTTAACCATATTAAAAGACGCAGAAAAATTCCGTTCAGGAAAAATAGACAGTCAAAAAACACAGATGTTTGCTGCTAACCTGTTTTTTGAACCGAGCACAAGAACCCGTTTCAGTTTTGAAGTAGCTGAAAAAAGGCTTGGCCTGAACGTCCTTAACTTTGATGCCTCACATTCAAGCGTGCAAAAAGGAGAAACCCTTTATGACACAGTGCGAACGCTTGAGGCAATAGGAGCAAACGCAGTCGTCATCAGACACCCTGAAGATGAATACTTCGAAGAACTGAAAGAGAAAGTCGGAATTCCGATTTTGAATGCAGGAGACGGCTGCGGTCATCATCCTACACAGTCGCTCCTTGATCTGCTGACCATCCAGCAGGAGTTTGGGAGGTTTGAAGGTCTTACGGTCTCCATACACGGTGACATCAAACACAGCCGCGTTGCGCGGTCTAATGCGGAGGTTCTGCGGAGGCTCGGTGCGAATGTCCTGCTCTGTGCGCCTGATGAGTGGAAAGATGAAACATACGGCACATATGCAGAGACAGATGGAGCTGTTCAAGCTTCCGATGTCGTGATGCTCCTGAGAATTCAGCATGAGAGACATGAAAATCAAACCGCAGGCGGGGCTGATTATCACAGACTTTACGGACTTACGTTAGAAAGAGAAAAAGCGATGAAACCAAGAGCCATTATTATGCATCCTGCTCCGGTAAACAGAGGCGTTGAAATTGCAGATGAGCTGGTTGAATGCAGAAGATCACGCATTTTTAAGCAAATGGAAAACGGTGTTTACGTCAGAATGGCCGTTTTAAAACGCGCGCTTGAGGGCGCAGCATCACATAACAAGGGGGAAGCAGCATATGCAATCTATCATTAAAAACGGCTTTATTCTAACGGACAGCGGAGAGAAAGTGAAAGCCGACATCTTGATTTCAGACGGAATCATCTCAGAGATCAGCGAAAACATCGAAGCAGATGCAGCTGATGTCATTGATGCAGAGGGCAAGCTGGTTTCCCCGGGATTTATCGATTTACATATTCATCTCAGGGAACCTGGCGGAGAACATAAAGAAATGATTGAAACAGGTACGAAGGCTGCTGCTGCAGGAGGATTTACAGCCGTTGCCGCCATGCCTAATACAAAGCCTGTTCCGGACCACGCAGAGCAAATGAACTGGCTGCAGGACAGGATTAAAGAAAAAGCTTCTGTACGAGTTCTTCCGTATGCATCTATCACGGTAAGACAGGCTGGAAAAGAACTGACGGATTTCGAAAAGCTGAAAGAAGCAGGAGCGTTCGCCTTTACAGATGACGGTGTAGGCGTGCAGTCTGCGGGCATGATGTATGAGGCGATGAAAAAAGCGGCAGAGACCGGTGCAAGCATCGTAGCACACTGTGAAGACAACTCGCTGATCTATAAAGGAGCTCTTCATGACGGGGAATTTGCAAAACGGAACGGAATCAATGGCATTCCTTCTATCTGCGAATCTGTGCAGATTGCAAGAGATGTACTGCTGGCTGAAGCTGCAGGCTGCCACTACCACGTCTGCCACATCAGCACGAAAGAATCAGTCAGAGTGGTGCGCGATGCGAAAAAAGCAGGCATAAACGTAACAGCAGAAGTTACGCCGCATCACCTTCTGCTGTGCGACATGGATATCCCCGGACTTGACACAAATTACAAAATGAATCCGCCGCTCCGAGGGAAAGAAGACCGCGAAGCGCTGATTGAAGGACTGCTTGATGGAACAATTGATTTTATCGCGACGGACCATGCTCCGCATACAGCGGAAGAAAAGGCTGAACCTCTGAGTCTTGCTCCATTCGGAATTGTGGGGCTTGAAACGGCATTCCCGCTTTTATATACACGGTTTGTAGAGTCAGGAGAATGGACGCTGAAACAGCTTGTTGATTTTCTGACAGTCAAACCGGCGGAAACTTTCAATCTGCCTTTCGGCAAACTTGAAAAAGGCCGCGCAGCGGATTTGACGATCCTTGATCTGGAAGAAGAAAAAACCATCAATCCGGAAACGTTCCTTTCAAAAGGAAAAAACACACCATTTGCAGGCTATTCATGCAAAGGCTGGCCGGAAGCAACCATCGTTGAAGGCAAAATCGTATGGAAAAGGGAGAGAGTAAACGTATGATCAGACATCTGATTCTCGAAGACGGCACCATTTTTACAGGACAGGGATTTGGAAGCGAAGCGGACACAATGGGAGAGGTAGTGTTCCATACTGGGATGACAGGCTATCAGGAGATTCTCTCTGACCCGTCATACTGCGGGCAGATTGTGACGCTTACTTATCCGCTGATCGGAAACTACGGCATTAACCGCGACGATTTTGAAACGATTTCTCCATTCATCAACGGGTTTATCGTAAAAGAATTATGTGAAGTGCCATCCAATTTCAGAAGCGAGTTTTCTCTGGATGAGTACTTCAAAATCAAGGGGATTCCCGGACTTGCAGGCATAGATACACGCAAGCTGACAAGAATTATCCGCACATATGGAACGTTGAAAGGCGCTTTTTGCTCAGAGCATGCTGATGTAGATGAAGTGCTTGCCTCATTGAGATCAGTGGAGCTCCCAAGAAATCAGGTGGAAACTGTTTCGACTAAAACACCTTATCCAAGCCCGGGACGCGGCTGCAGAGTGGTCCTTGTCGATTTCGGCATGAAACACGGCATCCTTCGCGAACTGAACAAACGCAGCTGCGACGTTGTCGTTGTGCCCCACACGGCCACTGCTGAAGAAATCCTCCAGTTAAATCCCGACGGCATCATGCTGTCAAACGGACCTGGAGACCCGAAAGATGTCCCTCATGCACTGGAGATGATCAACGGAGTGCTCGGGAAAATTCCTCTATTCGGCATCTGCCTCGGCCATCAGCTTTTTGCCCTTGCAGGGGGAGCCGATACGGAAAAAATGAAATTCGGACACCGCGGGTCAAACCATCCGGTAAAAGACCTGTCAACAGGAAAGGTAGCTCTTACCTCTCAAAATCACGGATACACCGTTACCCTTGATTCAGTAAAAGCAACAGAACTTGAGGTCACACATCTTGCATTAAACGACGGATCTGTAGAAGGACTGAAGCATAAAACGCTCCCTGCCTTCACCGTGCAGTACCATCCTGAAGCTTCACCGGGACCTGAAGATGCAAACGGACTATTTGATCAATTTATCGACATGATTGAAACATTCAAGAAAGAAGGGATCAACGTATGCCAAAACGCGTAGACATTAAAAAAATTCTAGTAATCGGATCAGGGCCTATTATCATCGGCCAGGCAGCAGAGTTTGACTATGCAGGAACACAGGCCTGCATCGCTCTTAAAGAAGAAGGCTATGAAGTTATCCTTGTCAACTCAAACCCTGCAACGATCATGACAGATACAGAAATGGCAGACAAAGTGTACATTGAACCCCTGACACTTGAGTTTTTGACAAAAATCATCCGTAAAGAACGCCCGGATGCACTTCTTCCGACGCTTGGAGGCCAAACAGGCCTTAACATGGCGGTTCAGCTTGCTGAAGCAGGGGTTCTTGAAGAATGCAAGGTTGAGATTCTTGGAACAAAACTAAGCGCTATTCAAAAAGCGGAGGACCGCGACCTTTTTCGCCAGCTGATGAATGAGCTCCACGAGCCGGTCCCGGAGAGCGATATTGTCCACAATCTTGAAGAAGCTTACGCTTTTATAGAAAAAGTTGGCTATCCTGTCATCGTAAGACCTGCGTACACACTTGGAGGCACAGGCGGCGGAATTTGCTCAAACGAAGAAGAGCTGATCGAGATCGTGACAAGCGGACTGAAGTACAGTCCGGTCACACAATGTCTTCTGGAAAAAAGCATCGCGGGTTATAAAGAAATCGAATATGAAGTCATGCGTGATAAAAATGACAGCGCCATTGTTGTCTGCAACATGGAAAACATTGATCCTGTCGGCATTCATACAGGCGACTCCATCGTCGTTGCACCAAGCCAGACGCTTAGTGACAGAGAGTACCAGATGCTCAGAAACGTTTCTCTGAAAATTATCCGAGCACTCGGAATCGAAGGCGGATGCAATGTCCAGCTTGCTCTTGATCCGCACAGCTTCCAGTACTACATCATTGAAGTGAATCCGCGTGTAAGCCGCTCATCAGCGCTTGCTTCTAAAGCAACAGGCTACCCGATTGCGAAGCTTGCCGCAAAGATTGCGGTCGGACTTACTCTTGATGAAATGATGAACCCGGTAACAGGCAAGACGTATGCGTGCTTTGAGCCGGCTCTTGACTACATCGTCACGAAAATCCCGAGATGGCCGTTTGATAAATTTGAGTCAGCCAACCGCAGACTCGGAACACAGATGAAAGCAACAGGCGAAGTGATGGCCATCGGCAGAACGCTTGAAGAATCCCTGCTTAAAGCCGTCCGTTCACTTGAAGCGGATCAGTACCATCTCGATTTGAAACATGCAGCCGAATTCAGCGATGAAAAGATTGAAAAGCGAATCCGCAAAGCAGGAGACGAGAGACTGTTCTATCTGTCTGAAGCGATCAGAAGAGGCGTATCAATCGAGACGATTCATGAGTGGAGCGGAATTGACCTTTTCTTCCTTGTAAAAATTGAAAATATCATCAAGTTTGAGCGTGTCATTGAAGAAGCGAAATTTGATGCCATCATTCTTGAAAAAGCGAAAAAGATGGGCTTCTCTGATATCGCTGTTGCTGAACTTTGGAAAACAACAGAGCGGGAAGTATACCAATTCAGAAAACAGCTGAACTTGTTCCCTGTCTATAAAACAGTTGATACATGCGCAGCAGAATTCGAATCTGAAACACCTTACTTCTACGGCACGTATGAGGATGAGAATGAATCGGCTGTTACAGAAAAAGAAAGTGTGATTGTCCTTGGTTCAGGACCGATCCGAATCGGCCAGGGTGTAGAATTCGACTATGCAACCGTACACTCCGTATGGGCCATTAAAGAAGCCGGATATGAAGCGATTATCATCAACAACAATCCCGAAACCGTCTCAACCGATTTCAGCATCTCGGATAAGCTTTACTTTGAGCCGCTGACGGCGGAAGATGTGATGCACATCATCGAACTTGAAAAGCCTAAAGGGGTAATCGTTCAGTTCGGGGGACAGACAGCGATAAACCTTGCGGATGAACTTGAAGCAAGAGGCGTCAAGATTCTTGGAACATCTCTTGAGGATTTGGACCGTGCCGAAAACAGAGATAAATTTGAGCACACATTAAACACGCTCGGCATTCCGCAGCCTCTTGGAAAAACAGCGACATCTGTTGAAGAGGCGGTTGCAATCGCGTCATCCATCCGCTATCCGGTTCTTGTCAGACCGTCATATGTTCTTGGCGGACGAGCAATGGAGATCGTGCATGAGGAAAACGATCTGCTGCATTACATGAAAAATGCTGTAAAAGTTAATCCGCAGCACCCGGTACTAATCGATAAGTATTTAACCGGAAAAGAAATAGAAGTCGATGCGATCTCAGACGGCCAAAATGTCTTTATCCCGGGGATCATGGAGCATATTGAGCGTGCAGGGGTACACTCCGGTGATTCCATCGCCGTATATCCTCCGCAAACACTTTCGGAAGATATCAAAAAGACGATTACTGAACGGACAATAGCACTTGCAAGGGGATTAAACATTAAAGGGCTTCTGAACATCCAGTTTGTCATCTATAAAGATGAAGTATTCGTCATCGAAGTGAATCCAAGATCAAGCCGCACGGTTCCATTCCTAAGCAAAATAACCGGCGTGCCGATGGCGAATCTTGCAACGAAAGTCATACTCGGCAAATCATTGCCTGAACTCGGCTATGAAACGGGCATTCAGCCGGAAAGCGAAGGCGTCTATGTCAAAGTGCCGGTCTTCTCATTTGAGAAGCTGCGCAGAGTGGACATTACGCTCGGTCCTGAAATGAAATCGACAGGCGAAGTGATGGGAAAAGACACAACCCTTGAAAAAGCTCTTTATAAAGGACTGATTGCATCAGGAATGAAAGTGCAGAACTACGGACAGGTCCTGCTGACAATCGCTGACAAGGATAAAGAAGAGGGACTGGAAGTAGCACGCCGCTTCAGTGCAATCGGCTATCAGATCATGGCAACAAACGGAACAGCCGGCTATCTGCATGAGAATGGGGTAGAAGCGAGAATCGTGGGCAAAATCGGCAGCGAGTCACCAAATATGCTCGATATTATTCGCACGGGCGAAGCCCAGTTCGTCATCAATACATTGACTAAGGGGAAACAGCCGCAGCGCGATGGCTTCAGAATCAGACGCGAATCGGTTGAAAACGGGATTCCATGCCTTACATCACTGGACACAGCAAAAGCGATTTTAAGAGTTTTAGAGTCAATGACATTCTCAACTGAACAAATGCCAAAACGAGTAATCAGCAAAGAGGTGACGTACGCTTGATACGGAAAGAATGGATGATCATTGCCGGCCAGAGAGAGATTGCAGAAGGAATTTATGAACTAACATTAAAAGGAAGTCTGGTTGATGAAATGAACCAGCCCGGCCAGTTCGTTCATATCAAAGTTTCAAGTGCAGCATCTCCTCTTTTAAGAAGACCGATCAGCATTGCAAAAATAGATAAAGAAAAGCGGGAATTCACGATGATCTACCGGGCAGAGGGAGCGGGCACAAAGCTCCTTTCTGCAAGGAAAGAAGGAGAACTCGTCGATGTGCTCGGACCGCTTGGAAACGGATTTGATCCGGAGAGCCTGAAACAGGGAGATACAGCGCTTCTTGTTGGAGGAGGCATCGGAGTTCCTCCTTTATATGAGCTTTCAAGACGTCTGCTTGCAAGGGGTGTTAACGTCCGCCACGTGCTCGGTTTCCAGTCTGCGAATCAGGTTTTCTATGAACGTGAGTTTAAGAAACTCGGAGAAACTTATATTGCGACGGCAGATGGTTCATACGGGACGAAAGGGTTCGTTACAGACTGCATCAAAGAGCGCAGCATGGATTTTGACGCTCTTTTCGCATGCGGTCCGACCCCCATGCTTGCAAGCCTCCAAAATCTTTTTCCAGACAAGCCTGTTTTTCTCTCTCTTGAAGAAAGAATGGGCTGCGGAATCGGCGCATGCTTTGCATGTGTGTGCCATACAGCAGATGACCCGAATGGCACATCTTATAAAAAAGTGTGCACCGACGGGCCGGTATTTAAAGCAGGAGAGGTTGTGCTGTCATGCTGAATGTCGAACTACCTGGACTTTCACTCAAAAATCCAATTATGCCGGCATCAGGCTGCTTTGGGTTCGGTAAAGAATTCGCCGGTCTTTATGACCTGAACAAACTTGGAGCCATCATGATCAAGGCAGCAACGGCCGAACCGCGGTACGGAAATCCGACTCCGAGGGTGGCTGAAACAGAAGCGGGCATGCTCAATGCAATCGGCCTGCAAAACCCTGGACTAAGCGGGATTCTTGAAAACGAACTTCCATGGCTGGAGGCATTTGACGTGCCGATTCTTGCAAACGTGGCGGGTTCCGCGGAAGAAGACTACGTGCAGGTAGCAAGAGAAATCAGCAGGGCTAAAAATGTTCACGCACTTGAACTGAACATTTCCTGTCCGAATGTTAAAACCGGAGGAATTGCATTCGGTACAAACCCCGAGATGGCAGCCTCCCTTACGCGCGCCGTAAAAGCTGTGTCGGAGGTGCCTGTTTATGTCAAGCTGTCACCGAACGTAAGCAACATCACTGACATTGCCAAAGCGATCGAAGCGGCCGGAGCAGACGGTTTAACGATGATCAACACGCTTATCGGAATGAGACTGGACCTGAAAACTGGAAAACCGGTTCTTGCAAACCGCACAGGCGGCTTATCCGGCCCTGCCATCAAACCGGTGGCCATCCGCATGATTCATGAAGTCAGCCAGGCTGTATCCATTCCGATTATCGGCATGGGCGGTGTTCAGACAGCAGAAGACGTCCTTGAATTCATGTACGCGGGAGCAAGCGCCGTAGCCGTAGGAACAGCCAACTTTGTGAATCCGTTTGTCTGCCCTGAAATCATTGAAGAACTGCCTCATGTTCTTAAAAAATACGGGTTTGACCACATAACAGAATGCATCGGAAGGAGCTATAAGCATGAACGAGAGACCGCTGATTATCGCGCTTGATTTTAAGGATGCTGCGGAAACAGGAGAATTTCTGAAAAAAATGTCCGGACAGAAGCTGTATGTAAAAGTGGGTATGGAGCTCTTCTACAGGGAAGGTCCTGCAATCATAGATCAGCTGAAATCAGGCGGACATGAGATTTTCCTTGATCTTAAGCTCCATGATATTCCCGAAACCGTGAAAAAAGCGATGAGGGGTCTTGCAGGACTCGGAGTCAATCTCGTCAATGTGCATGCGGCCGGCGGCAGTGCCATGATGGAAGCGGCAATGGAAGGTCTTGAGGCCGGAACACCTGCAGGCTCCAAGCGTCCCGCCTGCATTGCTGTCACTCAGCTGACAAGCACGTCAGCAGAGATGCTGAAAAACGAACTGTTGATCAGCACTAGCCTTGATGACACGGTATTAAGCTACGCTAAGCTTGCTGCAAAAAGCGGCCTTGACGGTATTGTGTGCTCTTCTCTGGAGGTGCCCCGCATCTACAGCGAGCTTCCTGCCTCGTTTATGACCGTAACACCCGGCATACGCATGAGCGGTGATGCAGTAAATGACCAGGTCAGGGTGGCCACTCCTGAAAAAGCGAGAGAGCTCGGGTCAACTGCCATTGTGGCAGGACGGAGCATCACCAAAGCACCGGATCCGCTTACCGCCTATATTCAAATGAAAAACGCCTGGGAGGGACTGCCTGTATGAACCATCAAATTGCCGAACAACTGCTGACAATCGAAGCTGTATTCCTTAGCCCTAATGATCCGTTTACATGGTCAAGCGGGCTCAAATCACCGATCTACTGTGATAACCGCCTGACGCTCTCTTATCCGGAGGTAAGAAAAAACATTGCAGAAGGTCTGTCCGCTCTGATCAGAGAGCATTACCCTCAAGCTGAAATGATTGCAGGCACGGCTACTGCAGGAATTCCTCATGCTGCTTGGGTAAGCGACCTTCTGAATTTGCCGATGTCTTATGTGAGAAGCAAGCCGAAAGGGCACGGAAAGGGCAATCAGATTGAAGGGAAGGTCCATGAAGGCCAGAAAGTGGTTGTAGTGGAGGATTTGATTTCAACCGGGGGAAGCGTGATTACAGCCGTCAGAGCGCTTAGAGAAGCTGGCTGTGAAGTCATCGGCGCTGTCTCCATTTTCACATACGAACTTCAAAAAGGGACAGAGATGCTTGAGGAAGAAGGAATTCATTCCGTATCACTGACGGACTATTCTTCCCTGATTGAAACAGCTCTGAAAAAAGGCTCCATTCAAAAAGAAGACTTAGCCAAGCTGAAGAAATGGCGTGAAAATCCATCGTCAGAAGAATGGCTGAACGTATAAATGACAAAGGCATCAGGAGCAGCTGATGCCTTTTTTATTTCCATATCAGCATGCTTCCGGAAAAGCACAGTATGCTGATCAGCAAAAAGCCAATTCTGAATCCTTTTTTCTGCCATGGTGCAGGCAGCAGTTTCCCGCTGAGTTTAAATCCCGCAAAACCGATCATCCCGAAGCCCTTCATCACTCCGCGTTCCGCTTTCATTTTTTCAAAAATGGCTGGGTCATCAATCTCCATTGCCGCATAAGCTAATGAAAATCCGCCTAAAGCATAAAAAACGGCAGCTGCACTTAACAATATAAAAATAATTCTCACCTCCCGGACGAACTTTACTACACCTTATTCCGGCCCTGTAAATCTAGCACTTTTTTATCATGTTAAGAATAATATTTTAAGCTGCAATTGTGTCCAGCTTCAGCGCCCAACACCTCTGCCAGAACAAAATCCCCCCAAAAGTCAAGACCGGACTTTTCGGGTGATTTCTTATCTGGCTGCCGGAGCTAACCGTGCGCTTCCGCATTTATTTAATTCCGATCGAAAAACTAAGGTTGACAGAAACCTCAATTGTGATAAAATTTAGAAAAATATAATAAACTTATCCAGAGAGGCGGAGGGAACTGGCCCTGTGAAGCCCGGCAACCTGCATGTATGCAAGGTGCTACATCCAGCAAAATGAAACCCATTTTGGAAGATAAGGTTGATGCCTGAACAGTCTTTCAAACCGGAAGGCTTTTTTTAATGGGAAAGAAACGGGGGACCACTGTGGGGAAGGATCAACATCTTGATGCTGTTATTGACAGGCTTAAGGAATTGCTCGGCACAATGAACTACGGTTCTGTAACACTTATCGTTCAGGACGGAAAAGTGATCCAGCTTGAAAAAAATGAAAAAATCAGAATGAAATAAGAGATGCTGACTGGATAAACCGGAGGCATTTTAACGAAATGCGGGATCCTGTGATCGGGTTGAAAAACCGACTGCATAATTAGGACCCAAGGTGAGGAGAAGATCAGCATGCTTACGTATAAAACATGGCAGGAGCATGAGCAGAATTTTGAAACAGACGACGGGTACAGCGGCGCATTGAATGTGCTGAACTGGGCTTACGGGCATTACGGGGAAGAGATTGTCTATGCCTGCAGCTTTGGCATTGAGGGCATCGTTCTAATTGACCTGATTTCAAAAGTAAAACCGGATGCGGCGATTGTGTTTCTTGATACAGATGTTCACTTCAAGGAAACCTATGAAACGATTGAACGTGTAAAAGAAAAATATCCCAAGCTCCGAATTACGATGAAAAAACCTCCACTTACTCTAGCAGAACAAGCTGAACAGCATGGAGATAAGCTTTGGGAGACGAATCCGAATCAATGCTGTGCAATCAGAAAGCTTCAGCCGCTGAATGAAACACTCTCTCAGTCAGAAGCGTGGATTTCGGGGCTTCGGAGAGAGCAGTCTGAAACCAGGAAACATGTGCAGTTTATCAATAAAGACGACAAGTTTCAGTCGGTAAAAGTCTGTCCACTCATTCACTGGACGTGGAAAGATGTCTGGCGCTATGTTCATAAAAATGACCTCCCGTATAATCCTCTCCATGATCAGGGATACCCGAGCATCGGCTGTTTCCACTGTACAGCGCCTGCGTTCAGTGCAGACGATCTGCGTTCGGGCAGATGGAGCGGCCAGGGCAAAACAGAATGCGGCCTGCATGGATAAGGGGGGATTGCCGTGCTTGAACTGGGTGCGCTTGCCATCAGTCTCTTTTTCGCCATGAACATTGGAGCGAGCGGAGCCGCCGCTTCCATGGGAGTAGCTTACGGCTCCGGCGCAGTTCCCAAAGCCCGGCATGCCCTTTTGATATGTGCCATCGGTGTTTTTGCTGGAGCGTATCTTGGCGGGGGAGAGGTTGTTAAGACCATAAGTGCAGGAATTATTCCGCAGGATATCATTAATGTGAAAATTGTGCTGATTATTGTTTTGTCTGCAACAAGTTCTCTGTTTCTTGCAAACCTTCTTGGCATCCCGCTGTCGACAAGCGAGGTGACGGTTGGAGCCGTTGTGGGAGTGGGTATTGCCTACCAAATCCTATTTATCAAATCACTTTTAGTCATTATGATGTTCTGGGTGATCGTCCCCGTTGCAGCTTTCGGAATTGCCTGGCTGTTCGGAAAAGGACTTTATAAAGTGCAGCATAAGCCGTTCTTTAAAGACCGTCCGCTCCTTACTGTCATCCTGATTCTGGCCGGATTTTTCGAGGCCTTCTCTGCTGGAATGAACAATGTGGCAAACGCAGTAGGGCCGCTTGTCGGGGCAGGCATGATTTCTGTATCGGACGGAACGCTGATCGGAGGGGCGTTTGTTGCTCTTGGGGCAATCTTTCTCGGCAAAAAAGTGCTCGAAACAAACGGCAAGAAAATTACCCGATATTCAAAACCTGAAGGCATTCTGATATCCGGAACAGGTGCGGGACTTGTGATTGTCAGTTCCATTTTCGGACTTCCCGTCCCTCTGACGCAGGTAACTTCATCAGCTATTATCGGACTTGGAATGGCGAAAAGCGGGAGCGAGATTCTTCAAAAGCATATCGTGAAGAAAATCATCCGGATCTGGATTGTTTCACCGCTGTTTTCACTTGCCATATCGTATATGCTTGTCAAACTGTTTTTAGAAAAGGATATGTATTCCCTTATCGTTCTTCTGAGTGTCATGCTGGCAACCCTTGGTACACTGAGCCTGATGAAGGCGATCCGGGATGAAAAGCGTGCCGTGCATGAAGAAGGCGGAGGCATTTAACGTTAAAACCAATTAAAAAGGTCAGTTTAGGAGGAAAAATAAATGAGTTTACAGCCGCATGGTGGAATATTAGTTGATGTATACAATCCTGACGTCAGCATAAAGGAAATCGATCAGGTGATTGAAATTGATGCAATGGCCTTGAGCGATCTGGAATTGATCGGGATCGGAGCCTACAGCCCGCTTACGGGTTTTTTAACAAAAGCGGATTATGAACATGTAGTCAGCAGCATGAGACTTGCAGACGGCACGGTCTGGAGCATTCCGATCACGCTTCCGGTTTCCAGAGAAACAGCAGCGTCGCTGAAGACAGGAGACAAAGCAAAGCTTCAGTTTGGCGGTGTAGTGTATGGTCTGATTGAAATTGAAGATCTCTTTGAGCCGGATAAAACGAATGAAGCGATCAATGTTTACGGAACGGCGGATCTTGCCCATCCCGGAGTGAAAAAACTTCATGAAAGGGAAGACGTCTATGCAGGAGGCAAAATCACTTTGATCAAGCGTCCTGAAAAACCGTTCAAAGAATATACATTTGACCCATCAGAAACTAGAGCGATTTTCAAAAGCAAAGGGTGGAAAACCGTAGTCGGCTTCCAGACAAGAAATCCTGTACACAGAGCACATGAATACATTCAGAAAGCTGCCCTGGAAACGGTTGACGGATTGTTTCTGAATCCTCTTGTCGGCGAAACGAAATCAGATGATATTTCAGCAGAAATCCGCATGGAGAGCTATGAAGTTCTGCTTAAAAACTACTATCCGGAAGAAAGAGTGGAGCTTGGCGTTTTCCCTGCTGCAATGAGATATGCAGGACCAAGAGAAGCGATTTTCCACGCGCTTGTCCGGAAAAATTACGGATGCACGCATTTTATTGTCGGAAGAGATCATGCAGGCGTCGGTGATTATTACGGCACATATGATGCTCAGAAGATATTTGATCAGTTTGAAGAAGCGGAGCTTGGCATTAAGCCGATGAAATTTGACCACAGCTTCTACTGCAGCAAATGCGAAAGCATGGCTACAACGAAAACGTGCCCGCATGACAGCGCAGATCACGTCATTCTCTCAGGCACAAAGGTCAGACAGATGCTCAGAAACGGCGAAGTTCCGCCAAGCACGTTCAGCCGGCCTGAAGTCATTGAAGTTCTGATCAGCGGACTAAAAAAAGAAGTCGTTTCGTAAGAAGGGAGAAATAGTAATGAGCAGCAATATCGTATGGCATCAAGCATCTATCGCAAAAGAAGAACGGCATGATAAAAACAAGCATCAAAGCTTTATCCTCTGGTTTACCGGGCTGTCTGCTTCAGGCAAGTCGTCAGTCGCAAACGCATTTGCACGGACATTGTTCGACCGCGGGGCACAGGCATTTGTTCTGGATGGCGACAATGTGAGGCACGGCCTGAACAGTGATCTTGGTTTCGGGGAAGATGACCGCAAAGAAAACATCCGCCGGATCGGCGAGGTTTCAAAACTGTTTGTGGAAAGCGGACAGATTGTCCTGACAGCCTTTATTTCGCCATACCGAGCTGACCGAGATCTTGTCAGAGGACTTGTCGGGGAAAATGAATTTCTTGAAGTCTATGTGAAATGTTCTGTTGAAGAATGCGAGAAGCGGGATCCTAAAGGACTTTATAAAAAAGCGAGAAATGAAGAAATCAAGAATTTTACGGGAATCAGCGCTCCGTACGAGGAGCCTCTTCAACCAGAAATCGTGCTGGATACCGAAAAGCACTCCGTTGAAGCGTGTGTCAAACAGCTGACGAAAGCGTTAATTGAAAGAGGCTTGATTTAAAAATAATCTAAAAAATGCTCCGTTTTCCTGATATAGTAGACTGTAAGAATCACTACATCACACGCCGAACGCAGCGAGGCAGTTTTCATATAAGTAAGGAGAGTCTATCAATGGGGAATGTTTATTTAGTAGGTGCAGGACCTGGTGATCCTGAACTGATCACATTAAAGGCTGTTAAATGCATTCAAAAGGCCGATGTCATTTTATATGACCGCCTTGTGAACAAAGAACTGCTTTCCTACGCGAAAGAAGGTGCAGACCTTATTTACTGCGGAAAGCTGCCCGATTACCACCTGATGAAGCAGGAAACAATCAATCATTTTCTCGTCCGCTACGCAAAAAGCGGCAAAACCGTCACCCGTCTGAAAGGCGGAGATCCGTTTGTGTTCGGCCGGGGTGCAGAAGAAGCGGAAGCCCTTGTCAAACACGGCATCCCGTTTGAAATTGTACCCGGCATCACATCGGGAATAGCTGCTGCTGCATATGCAGGAATTCCCGTCACCCACCGGGATGTGAGCGCAAGCGTTGCCTTCGTTGCCGGGCACCATAAAAACGATGAAAAAGAAGACCAAAAGTGGGCAAGTCTTGCAAAAGGGATTGATACACTTGCAATCTATATGGGAGTGGGGAACCTGCCCTATATTCAGGAGCAGCTGCTGAAAAACGGGAAGTCCAAAGATACCCCTGCTGCGCTCGTTCACTGGGGAACGACTGACGTGCAGAAGACTGTGACCGGAACGCTTGAAACGATTGCAGATATTGCCAGAGCTGAAAAGATCACGAACCCGAGCATGATCATCATCGGAGAAGTTGTCCGCTACCGCGAAAAAATCAGCTGGTTTGAGGAAAAAGCCTCTGAAGCTGCCATCAGCGGGGTGCTTTAGGATGAAACAGGCTGTTCTATATGTCTGCCACGGCAGCCGGATCAGACAGGCCTGCGATGAGGCTGTCTCTTTTATCAGGCGGGTCCAGCCGCACATCGAAGCGGATATTCAGGAAATTTGCTTTCTTGAACTGGCCGAGCCCTCGATTGAAGAAGGATTCGCTACATGCGTCAGAAAAGGGGCTGAAAAAATTGCGGTAGTGCCCCTGCTTCTGCTGACGGCCGCTCATGCGAAAGAGGATATTCCAAAAGAGGTGAAAGAAGCTGCATCGCTTTTCCCGCATGTTGAGGTAACATACGGAAAACCAATCGGTGTTCATGAAAAATTGGCTGAGAGTGTCCTCAAACGAGTAACAGAACAGGGAGATCCCGGTCCTGACTCGCTCATCGTCATTGTCGGCAGAGGAAGCTCTGATCCGGATGTGGCAAGAGATTTAAAGGAAATCAGCCTGCTGGTAAAGGATCGTGCAGGCGGAAGCGAAGTGGAGACAGCCTTCGTGACAGCGGCAAAACCGAGTCTTGATGATATGCTTGAAAGGGTTTCAGGCATGAAAGATAAACGCATTTTTCTAGTGCCTTATCTGCTCTTTACAGGTCTTGTCATGAGAGAGGTTATGAGAAAGGCACTGTCTGTAAAGCATCCGGATTTAACGGTATGCAGATACCTCGGATACGACAGCGGGGTCGAGGAAGCCTTTACAGAGCGGGTGCAGGAAGCCATCTCAAACCGGGACGGTGCATTTGACTTTATCTATGAGGGAAAATCATATGCTTCCATTAATGATTGATGTGAAAAACCGGAAAGTCGTCATTATAGGCGGCGGCAAAATCGCATGCAGAAGGCTTGCCGTTTTTCTTGAGCAGGGAGCAGCTGTCACAGTTGTCAGCCCTGAGGTTGCTGCGGAGATTCAGGAGCTTCACCATTCAGGCACCATTACATGGAAGCAAAAAGAAGTTCAAAAAGAAGACCTTTCGGATGCGTTCTTAATCATAGCAGCTGCCGGAAGCAGGGAAGTAAATGCCTGGGCTGCAGAAGCTGCAGAAAAACACCAGCTTGTGAACATAGCGGGAGAAGCCGGCCTCGGAAATGTACAAGTTCCCTCTATTAAAAAAAGAGGCAGGCTCACCCTGTCGGTTTCAACAGACAGCGCAAGCCCTGCTCTCGCCAAAGAAATAGCCGACCATTTTGCCAGTCAGCTGAACAAACCATTCATCAGCAAACTGAACGAACTGCATGAACAGCGGAAACACATTCACGCATCTGATCTGAGCATTGAAGAAAAAAAGAAACTTCTAAAAAAGCTGGCAGATGACTGCATGGAACTTTTATAAAAAGCATCCTATCTAAGATTAACGGTTTCGGTTCAGAAGGTGCTAAACAGGAAATCGCAAAGTAATTCGCACACCATTTAACAATTAAAATGGTGTGCTTTTTCATTTATATCAATTAAACAGAATATTGGACAATTATGGTAAAATGGGAATATCAGTTATTTCGTTTAAGGGCAGAATTGTTTGATAAGCACTTGAGATGAATTTGAATAAGGAGGATATAAAATGAACGCAATTAATCGTTGGATTGTTTTCACTTTTCTTGCTTTCATTACAGTTTTAATGGTTAATAAAGGAATAGATTTATGGTCTCTTGGAACAAATGTGGATGGCGATGGCATTGGAGTTCATTTTTTAGGATTAGAAATAAATGAGCAAGTACCAGAAGCGAATATCCCTAAATATGCAATTGGTTTCTTTGTTGCAAGTGTTATTACTTTGTTGATAGGCTTTGCATTTGCTGGAAAAACTTTATTGAAAAGTAACACACCAGTACGTTAATTTTTGATAGATATTCAACTAAAGGGGCGATTGAAGCAGGCGATTGTGGACAGTTAGGTATGTAGAGAATGTTATAAACTGCGAAGGAGATGTCTCAGCTGACCAAAGCAAGAGAGTTTGTTAGGAATTTATTATTTGGACTAGCAAAAAAACGTAATATAGGATTTACAACCTTTGCCCCTTTAAGACTGGCTCCTGAATATACAAGCATTGATTTAGCAAATAAACAAATAACTGGTGTAGTTAAATATAATAACATGGTTTATCTAACAGTAATTGTTGATCTTGAAATGGATGAAACAATCGTCAAAGGAAGCCTTAGAGGTATCTCGCATTTAACAAAACCTTTTAAAAAAAGTCATTACATAGAAATAATTAAATCTGACGCAGAAAATTTCATTAGAAATGAAAAAGATAACTCAAATGAAGATTGAAAAAGCCTTTAAATATTTTTGTTTAGCAATCAGGGATGCTCCAAGCTCCAGTGGACTGAAGCGGAAGGCACTTGACTCCTGCGGGATGAAGAGGGCAAGGGAGATCCCGCAAGCGCAGCTGAGGAAGCTCCCGGTCCTCCCCGCGGAAAGCAAGTGACTGGAGCGCAAGGGAACGGGTACGATTTGGAATCGACAATGATTATTAAAAAAGCCTGCCATTAAAAAAGAGAGGAGTAGTTCACGTCCTCTTTACCTTAAAATGTATCTCATCCTTTTGGCTAGACGTTCAAAAAACGGTGTACGGGAGGACCCTTGACAGTTTCGTTCATATGATGAAGCTCCCAGTGCTCCCTGCTATAAACTTGTGACTGCTGCAGCACAAGAGAACGAGTAAATTACATAGTTTTCCTAAGCAAGCAGGAATACAAAAAAAGATATGGAATGATATCAAAGGACTTCTAACAAAAATCTGGAGGAAAAAAAATGAAAAGCCCCGTAATGAACCAAATCGGAACCGTGTTCGTTCCTGTCAGCGATGTAGAAAAAGCAAGAGACTGGTACTGCAGCATTCTAGGTGTGGAACCTCAAGGAGAAATCCAGTTCGGCCATATATATGTTCTCCCGATGCAGGGGACAGGTGCCGTTCTCGACAGCAAGATCTACAGAGAGGGAGAAGCATCAAAAGTGCCTTTGTTTCACTTCAACACTGAAGATATTAAAACAGCCCATGAATTTATAAAAGAAAAGGGAGCCGCTCAGCAATCAGACGTGCAGCATGATCATTATTTTACGTTTCAGGACCCTGACGGAAACACGCTCATGGTATGCAAGTGCTGATTCAATAAAAAGACCCCGGAAATCTCATTTCCGGGGTCTTTATCTTACTTTTTAAGCTTGATCACAAGATCAGGATCCGGCGTGACATAGACCGTCTGCTGGTTGTCGTAGATGACAAAGCCGGGCTTTGAGCCGTTCGGCTTTTTGACGTAACGGACTTTTGTGTAGTCTACAGGAACTGAGCTTGAGCCTTTTGCTTTACTGAAGTACGCTGCAAGGTTCGCTGCTTCGAGGATGGTTTCATCGCTTGGCTCCGGATGGCGGATCACGACGTGGGAGCCTGGAATATCTTTCGTGTGCAGCCAGATATCATCCCGGGCTGCCGTTTTGTTTGTCAGGTGATCGTTTTGCTTATTGTTTTTTCCTACAAGAATTTCGGTGCCGTCGCTGGATCGGTATGCTTCCAGCACAATTTTTGCCTGTTTGGGCTTTTTGTTTCCTTTTGTCTGTTTCTTTTTAAGATAGCCGCCTTCCATGAGTTCCTCTCGGATTTCCTCAATATCCTTCGGGGAAGCGGATTCGATTTGTGCGAAAAGGTTTTCGAAATAGGCAATCTCTTTTTCGGCAAGTGAAATCTGCTCTTTTACATATGCGACAGATTTCTTTGCTTTGTTGTATTTCTGAAAATAGGCCTGTGCATTATCTGACGGCGTTTTTTGAGGATTCAGCGTGATGGTGACTGTATCCCCGTTATAGTAATTGATGACATCCGCAGATGCATCTCCGCGCTTGATCGCGTACATATTGGCTGTAATCAGCTCTCCCTGAAGCTTGTACTTTTCAGCTTTTTCAGCATCCTTTAACGTTCCCTCAAGTTTTTTGATTTTCGTTTTATTTTTTTTGATTTCATTCTGCACGAACCGTTCCAGATCATTTCCCTGCTGCTTAACTCTGTCCCTTGCTGCTTTTCCGTAATAGTACCGGTCAAGCATTTCCGAAATGGTTGAAAACGGCTTTTGTCTTCCTTCCAGATGGGTGAGGGGAAGAATGTAAAAATACTCTTTATCCGGAAGTTCAATCATGGCAGGTGAAAGATGATGCTGCTTGATTTCGCCGACAAGAGAAAGAAATGACTGCGTCAGACTGCTTCTGTTGGCAAGGCCTGCGCGGAACAGAATCTCGCGTGCAAACAGCGGGGAGATCCCTGAGAACTGCTGCATGATCTGCTGGTCTAATTTTCCTGCGTTAAAATCGAGCTTCCGGAGCACGGTTTCTTCCGTTGCTTCAAATGGATCTGCTTTCATCTGCTCGGGGGGAAGCACATATTCCTGTCCGGGCATCACCGTCCGGTGGCGGTTTACAGCAGGTGAAAGGTGCTTAATGCTGTCAAGAATCATATTCCTGCCGCGGTCTATCAAAATGATATTGCTGTGTCTTCCCATGATTTCGATGATTACCCTCTTGTAAGTGACATCTCCAATTTCGCTTCGCCCTTTCACATCGATATAGAGAATCCGCTCCATCCCTATCTGTCCGATTTCCTCAATGACTCCGCCTTCAAGATGCTTTCTCATCAGCATGCAGAACATCGGAGGCTCACTCGGATTTTCGTAGCTTTCTTCTGTTAAGTGAATTCTTGCATAGCTCGGATGAGCAGAAAGCAAAAGCTTATGATTGGCCCCATTTGAGCGGATCACAAAAATGAGTTCGTTTTTATACGGCTGATGAACCTTCGAGATTCTGCCGTTTTCAAGTGAATTCTTAAGTTCTTCTGTTATTGCATATGTAAACATGCCATCAAATGACATCGCAAGCACCCTTTTCTATAGCTGTTTAGGAAACAATTGTTCATTCGAATTATTATAGCATTTTTTTGGACAGGTCTGAATAAATTGGCATTAGAAGAGATTGTCCTACTATTTAGAGTATTGAGAGGTGTAATAATCATTCATGAAATGGCATGAAGTTAAACCTGAGGAAGTACTAGAGTCCATTCATTCCAGCAGGGAAAACGGTTTGTCTGAAAAAGACGTACAGAAACGGGTCAGGCACCACGGATTTAATGAACTGAAGGAAGCGGAAAAACCTTCAGCCTTTTTAGTGTTTCTTGAGCAGTTCAAAGATTTTATGGTCCTTGTATTGCTCGCGGCAACTCTGATATCCGGTTTGCTCGGCGAATACATTGATGCCATTGCGATCATTGCCATTGTGCTTGTAAACGGGGTCCTTGGTTTTTTCCAGGAGCAGAAAGCAGAAAAGTCTCTGCAGGCCCTTAAAGAAATGTCGGCGCCTCAGGTGCAGGCCCTCAGAGAAGGTGAGTGGACAAGAATTCAGTCGAAGGACCTTGTTCCCGGTGATATCGTGAAGTTTTCGAGCGGTGACAGGATCGGAGCAGATCTCAGGCTGCTTGAAGCAAAAAGCCTTGAGATTGAAGAATCAGCCCTTACAGGTGAATCTCTTCCTGTTGCCAAATGCACAAACGCCCTTTCTGACAGTCAGGCAGGAATTGGGGATCTCGTGAATATGGCGTTTATGGGAACGCTTGTGACAAGGGGAAATGGTGTCGGGGTTGTTGTCGCAACGGGAATGAACACAGCGATGGGACAGATTGCAGACCTTCTTCAATCAGCTGAAACGCTTGAAACCCCGCTGCAAAGACGGCTTGAACAGCTTGGCAAAATTCTCATCATTGTAGCCCTTGCCCTTACATGTTTAGTAGTAGCTGTCGGAGTCATTCAGGGACATGAGCTTTACGATATGTTTCTTGCAGGAGTGTCGCTTGCAGTAGCAGCAATCCCAGAGGGGCTCCCTGCGATCGTGACGGTTGCCCTGTCTCTTGGCGTCCAGCGGATGATCAAACAGCGGTCAATCGTCAGAAAGCTTCCTGCTGTAGAAACGCTTGGATGCGCTTCTGTCATATGTTCGGATAAAACAGGTACGATGACACAGAACAAAATGACGGTTACACACATCTGGTCGGGCGGTACAACGTGGACACTGAGCGGAACAGGCTATCAGCCTAAAGGCGAGTTTTTTATCAATGACCAGAAAGTGCTTGTGAAAGACAGCAGGCCGCTGCAGCAGATTCTGACGTTCGGCATGCTCTGCAACACAGCAGAAATAACCGAAAAAGATGACGACTATGTTCTCGACGGCGATCCGACTGAAGGGGCTATGGCTGTCGCGGCGATGAAAGCGGGACTGTCGAGAGAATCTCTACTGAATCAGTTCCAACTGGTGGAAGAGTTTCCTTTCGATTCAACAAGAAAAATGATGAGTGTCATTATCGAGGATAAAAACGGCAAACGATTTGCTGTTACAAAAGGAGCTCCTGATATTCTTCTGAAAAAACTTGATTTTGTTCTATGGGACGAAAAACAGCATGCTGTATCTTCAAAATATGAAGCAGAAATCATGGGAGCGATCGACGGCCTTGCTTCCCTGGCACTGAGAACGATAGCAGTTGCATTTAAACCTGTAGCCGTACAAAGTGTGTACCATCAGCATGAAGTTGAGAGAAACCTCGTATTTCTTGGGCTGCAGGGCATGATTGATCCGCCGCGCCCTGAGGTGAAACAGGCTGTAAAAGAATGCAGGCAGGCCGGGATTAAAACCGTTATGATCACAGGGGACCATGCGAATACAGCGCGCGCAATCGCCTCTCAGCTTGATCTTATTCCTCCAAATGGAAAAGTGCTGGACGGTGCGGCACTGTCTGCCATGTCAGATGAAGAGCTTGTGGGGGTAGTGGAAGATGTCTATGTTTTTGCAAGGGTTTCGCCTGAGCATAAGCTTAAAATTGTCAAAGCACTGCAAAGCAGGGGGCACGTCGTTGCCATGACGGGTGACGGGGTGAATGATGCTCCTGCCATCAAATCTGCCGACATCGGGATTTCAATGGGCATAACAGGAACAGATGTCGCAAAAGAAGCCTCTTCTCTTATTCTGGTTGATGACAATTTTGCAACCATTAAGCTTGCTATAAAAGAAGGAAGAAATATTTACGAAAATATCAGGAAGTTTATCCGGTATTTGCTTGCCTCAAATGTCGGCGAGATTCTCGTTATGCTGTTTGCAATGCTTCTGGCCTTGCCGCTGCCGCTCGTTCCGATTCAGATCCTGTGGGTGAATCTTGTCACAGACGGTCTTCCGGCCATGGCCCTGGGCCTCGATCAGCCTGAAGGCGATCTGATGCAGAGAAAACCGAGGCACCACAAAGAAGGTGTCTTTGCACGCGGCCTCGGATGGAAAGTCGTTTCTAGGGGATTTTTAATCGGTGCTGTCACTCTCGCGGCCTTCATGATTGTCTATTACAGAGACCCGGAAAATTTGATTTATGCACAGACCATCGCGTTTGCAACGCTCGTCATGGCCCAGCTGATTCACGTTTTTGACTGCAGAAGCGAGCGGTCCGTATTCTTAAGAAATCCATTTGAAAATCTCTACCTGGTCGGTGCAGTCATTTCATCCGTCCTGCTTATGCTGGGTGTCATCTACTATGCTCCGATGCAGCCGATTTTCCACACGGTGCCGATTTTGGCGCGAGACTGGATTCTCGTTCTCGGACTGTCCGCGATTCCAACTTTTTTGCTCGCGGGGTCACTTTTGACAAGTAAAAAAAGGGAGAATATGCTATAATTTTAAAGGTAATAGAGTTCTCTATTACCTTTTCTTTTGTTTAAATACACAGAAAAGCATTTCTTATGATATGATCAGATAATTGGATGTGATAAAAATGGTATGCAGCATGACAGGATATGGACGTTCAACTGAGAGAAATGATCAACACACCATAACAGCCGAAATGAAATCGGTTAATCACCGTTTTTTTGAAATTAGCGTAAGAATGCCTAGACAATTGATGTCTGTTGAGGATAAAATCAAAAAAGTGATCTCATCCGAGGTTAAAAGAGGACGGGTGGAAGTATACATAACGATTGAAGGCGAAGCGCTCGCAGAACGGGTCATTGAGATTGACTGGAATCTGCTTGACCAGTATGCGGATGCGGCGTCGGAAATGGAAAACCGGTATCAGACCGGGAGCAGGCTGAAGCTTTCAGATCTGTTCAGGCTTGACAGTGTCTTTTCCGTGGCTGAATTGGCTAAAGGAAATGAAACACTTGAAGATTTGATTCTTTCGGCTGTCAGGGGTGCCGCCATGCAGCTTAAGGATATGAGGCGCGAGGAAGGATCCTATTTGAAAAATGATCTTCTGAAGCAGCTGTCTGAAATAGAGGCATATGCAGACGAAATTGAAAAGCATGCCCCGGACGTTGTGCTCCGTTATAAAAACAGGCTCGAAAAGAAGATGGCTGAGCTGTCACAAGGATCCATCGATGACAGCAGAATTGCAGCCGAAGCAGCCCTCTTTGCTGACCGGGCGGACATATCAGAGGAGATTACAAGAATAAGAAGCCACCTTCTTCAGTTCAGGCAGACAGTGGAAAAGCCTGAGCCTGCCGGCAGAAAGCTTGATTTTCTTGTTCAGGAGCTGAACCGCGAAGCAAATACAATCGGTTCAAAAGCGAATGACAAAGACATCTCAAGATGCTCAGTCGAACTGAAAAGCGTGATTGAAAGAATCAAAGAACAGGTTCAAAATATTGAATAATTAGCAGTTAATCGTTTATGCCGGGCCTTTTAGGGCAAAAATAGGGTTGTCGTTTATTAGGGGGAGCAAACAGATGAGTATTAAACTAATTAACATTGGCTTTGGAAATATTGTTTCTGCCAATCGGATTATCTCGATTGTCAGTCCTGAATCAGCTCCGATTAAAAGGATCATTCAGGATGCCCGTGACAGAGCGATGCTTATTGATGCGACTTACGGACGCAGAACAAGAGCAGTTGTGATTATGGACAGCGATCATATTATACTATCTGCGGTTCAGCCAGAAACGGTTGCCCACAGGCTTTCAAATAAAGACGAGTTAACAGACGAAGGGTAGGGAACGTTCTGGATATGAAAGAAAGAGGATTACTCATCGTGCTTTCGGGTCCTTCAGGAGTCGGGAAAGGTACAGTGCGGAAAGCCATTTTTTCGCAGAATACAGACTTTGAATATTCGATCAGCATGACAACGCGCAAGCCCCGCGCGGGAGAAGTTGACGGAGTCGACTATTTCTTTAAAACAAGAGAGGAATTTGAGCAGCTTATAAAAGAAGAAGGTCTGCTTGAATGGGCGGAATTTGTAGGGAATTACTACGGAACGCCGATTGAATACGTTGAAAAAACGCTCAGTGAAGGAAAAGATGTCTTCCTTGAGATTGAAGTGCAGGGTGCCCTGCAGGTCAGAAAGGCATTTCCGGAAGGATTGTTCATCTTCCTGATGCCGCCGAGCTTAAGCGAACTGAAAAACCGGATCGTCACGCGCGGCACTGAGACACAGGAGATTATCAATAACCGAATGGCTGCTGCCAAAGAAGAAATCGAAATGATGGATGCATACGACTATGTAGTCGAAAATGACCAGGTGGACCTTGCCTGTGCACGCATTCGCGCGATCGTAACGGCTGAGCACTGCAGACGTGACCGCATCGCACTTCGCTATAAGAAAATGCTGGAGGTTGAATAAAACATATGCTATATCCATCTATTGACAAACTTATGAACAAACTGGATTCAAAATACACGCTTGTAACGGTTGCCGCAAGACGCGCACGCGAAATGCAGGAAAATCATGATCAGCAGATCGTGAAGCCTGTTTCTCATAAATACGTAGGAAAAGCACTTGAAGAAATTCATTCAGGCCTGCTTGATTATGAAAAACAAGACTAATTAAATCACTTATAAAAATAACAACCTGCTTCATCATGGGTTGTTATTTTTTCATACTGTCAGCAATTACAGAACAAACAGCACTGATGGGGGGATGTAAAATGAAGGGCAAAAAAATACTCCTTTGTGTAAGCGGGGGAATTGCAGTCTATAAAGCAGCTGCGCTGACAAGCAAGCTGGTGCAGGCGGGAGCAGAAGTGAAAGTGATCATGACGGCTTCAGCCCGTGAATTTGTCCAGCCTCTTACGTTTCAGGCACTGTCAAAAAATGATGTCTATTACGACACGTTTGATGAGAAAAATTCTGAGGTTATCGCTCACATTGATCTAGCAGACTGGGCGGATCTGATTATAGTGGCACCTGCAACAGCCAACACAATCGGAAAGCTTGCAAATGGCATAGCAGATGACATGCTTACGACTACTTTGCTTGCATCCACAGCTCCCGTATGGATTGCTCCTGCTATGAACGTCCATATGTATGATCACCCTGCCGTTCAAAAGAACATCATGACCCTTTCGCAGTTCGGCTATCAGTATATTGAACCGAGCGAAGGGTATCTTGCTTGCGGGTATGTCGGAAAAGGCAGGCTTGAAGAGCCTGAGAAAATCACTGCGCTGATTGTTGCTTATTTTTCCGCTGAAGCCGAACAGCCGCTAAAAGGCAAAAAAATGATCATAACCGCAGGGCCTACACGTGAAAAAGCAGATCCTGTCCGATTCTTCTCGAATTCATCGACTGGGAAAATGGGATATGCCCTCGCTGCTGCGGCAAAAGACATGGGAGCCGATGTTACCCTTATATCCGGCCCGGTGAGTCTAACCCCGCCACAGGGAGTAGAAACGGTCAATGTAGAAACAGCTGAAGACATGTTTCAGGAGACAGTTAAGAGGTTCAGTGAATCGGACATCGTGATCAAATCTGCTGCCGTAGCCGATTACCGCCCCCGTCTTGTGTCTGATCAAAAAATGAAGAAGCAGGACGGCGATCTGGTGATTGAGTTTGAACGGACGAAGGATATTTTAAAAGAGCTCGGCGAACGGAAAGATCATCAGATTCTTGTAGGATTTGCTGCTGAAACCGATCACGTTGAGGATTATGCATTAAGAAAACTTGAAAAGAAAAACCTTGATATGATTGTAGCGAACAATGTGAATCAGGATGGCGCCGGTTTTGGCACAGATACAAACATTGTGACGATCTTTAAGCGGGGCGGAGAAAAAAGGGAACTTCCCGTTATGTCCAAAGAAGAAGTCTCAAAGAATATTCTCCGCGAGATCATCCGTCTGGATAAAGGAGTTTAAATGATGAAGTTTGCCAGTGTAATCGTAGATGTTAAAGCCATGCAGACAGACAGGGCGTTCGATTACCTGATTCCTGAAAAATGGACGGGTTTTATCAAACCCGGCATGCGTGTGATCGTGCCGTTCGGACCGCGTGCGGTACAGGGATTTGTTACCGCTCTGAAAGACAGCAGCGATTTTGACAAAGTGAAGCCGATTAAGGAAGTTATGGATATCACGCCCGCATTGACCGCGGAGCTTCTTGACATTGGCCACTGGCTGACAGAGACAACACTCTGCTTCAAAATTTCTGCTTTTCAGGCCATGCTCCCTGCTGCCATGAAAGCGAAGTATGATAAAGAGATCCGCCTGACATCCTCTGAGGCAAGGGACAGGCTGCATCCGAAGGCTGCCCGCTGGTTTGAAAAAGCACCGAGCATCTTCTGGAAAGAGATAGAGAAAAGTGACAGCGTAAAAGAGCTTCAGGGGGATATTGAGCGCGGGCTGCTTGAGGTCATATACCGGGTAAAACAGAAAAACAAACAAAAAACACAGAAGGTCATCCGCGCTGCTGTCACATCAGACGTGCTGAAGGAGGAAGCCTCAGGGTGCACGCCTCAGGCAGCAAAGCAAAAAAAAGTGCTGGATTATTTCGCAGAAATGGGCGGAGCGGCTGTCCCTCTGCAGGAGCTTTTGCTTAAGCTGAATATCACGGACTCTCCCGTCAAGACTCTCATAAAGAAAAACCTTCTGTCTGAATCCTGGGAAGAAATCTACAGAGACCCGTATGCTGACCGTACATTCCAGAAAACAGAGTCTCTGCCGCTGACACCGGAACAACAGACAGCGATTGCGCCTATTCTTGACGGCATCGAACGGAACGCGCATGATGTCTTTTTGATGTATGGGGTCACGGGAAGCGGGAAAACAGAGGTTTATCTTCAATCCATTGAAGCCGTGCTGAATCAGGGGAAGGAAGCGATTGTTCTTGTGCCTGAAATCTCACTGACGCCGCAGATGGTCAACCGGTTCAAAGCGAGGTTCGGTTCGCTTGTTGCGGTGCTCCACAGCGGTCTTTCAATCGGTGAAAAATACGATGAGTGGAGAAAAATCCGCCGCGGTGAAGTTAAGCTTGTCGTAGGAGCAAGGTCCGCCGTTTTTGCTCCGTTTACAAACCTTGGCATGATCATCATCGACGAGGAGCATGAAGGTAGCTACAAGCAGGAAGAAAATCCTCGCTATCATGCAAGGGATGTAGCCATTTACAGGGCAAAGCGCCACAAGTGCCCTGTTGTTCTCGGCAGCGCAACCCCTTCTCTTGAGTCGTTTGCACGAGCGGGGAAAGGGGTCTATCAGCTGCTTGCCTTGAAAGAACGCGTGAACAGCCGCCCCCTTCCCGAAGTGGAAATTGTGGATATGCGGGATGAACTCAGGAGCGGGAACAGGACAATGTTTTCAAAGGTTCTGCTTGAGAAGCTGGAAGACAGGCTGGAAAAAGGGGAGCAGTCCGTACTGTTCCTGAATAAAAGAGGATATTCCTCCTTTATCATGTGCAGGGACTGCGGCTGTGTAAAAGGCTGTCCTCATTGTGACATTTCCCTTACTTATCATAAGCGCGGACATCTGTTGAAATGCCATTACTGCGGCCATGAGGAGCCGATGCCTGGTGTCTGCCCTGAGTGTTCAAGTGAGCATATCCGCTTTTTTGGGACCGGCACACAAAGGGTTGAAGAGGAATTGGCAAAAGTCCTTCCGGAAGCCCGGATTATCCGTATGGATGTTGATACTACGGGAAAAAAAGGGTCGCATGAAAAACTTCTTACAGCGTTCGGCAGCAAAGAGGCAGATATCCTCTTAGGCACACAGATGATTGCAAAAGGACTGGATTTTCCAGATGTGACCCTTGTTGGAGTTCTGACGGCAGATACGATGCTGCATTTGCCTGACTTCAGGGCGTCTGAAAAAACGTTTCAGCTCCTGACCCAGGTCTCAGGCAGGGCGGGGAGGCATTTGCTTCCGGGAGAAGTTGTGATTCAGTCTTATTCACCGGAGCATTACAGTATCCAGCTTGCAGGAAAGCATGATTATGATTCATTTTACATGCAGGAGATGACAGCAAGAAAGCAGCATGCATACCCTCCGTTTTACTTTCTTGCACTCGTCACGGTCAGTCATCCGGATCTGTTAAAAGCCGTCTCTGTGACGGAGAAAATTACCCAGCACCTGAATCACAAATTGTCAGATCATGTTCAGATTCTCGGTCCGTCCGCTTCGCCGATTCCAAGGGTAAACGATAGATATCGCTATCAATGCATGATAAAATACAAGCGGGAAGAAAATCTTCATTCTGCGCTGAAGATGATTATTGAACGGTTTCAGCAGGATATGAACAAAAATCAGCTGTCCATTTCAATAGATATGAACCCTAACGCGATGATGTAGGTTTCAGAATGCGGATTAGCGTCAAAACTGGAGAAAAAATAAGCTTTTAAGTAGTTGGAGGACGTTTCATTGGCTATTAAACCGATTGTTCTGCATCCGGCAGATGTGCTGGAGCAGGAATGTGAAGATATAACAGTATTTGACAGAAAACTGTCAAAGCTGCTGAAAGATATGTATGATACAATGATTGAACTTGACGGTGTGGGACTTGCCGCTCCCCAAATTGGAGTGCCTGTCCGTGCAGCTGTTGTTGATATAGATGATCATCACGGGACGATTGAACTGATTAACCCGGTGATCATCGAAAAAAAAGGCTCTCAGACTGGTCCTGAGGGCTGCTTGAGTTTTCCCGGCCTTTTTGGAGAAGTAGAGCGGAGCGAGTATGTGAAAGTGAAGGCTCAAAACCGTAAGGGCAAACCATTTGTTATGGAAGCAAATGGTTTTTTAGCGAGAGCGATCCAGCATGAGATTGATCACCTTCATGGAATTCTTTTCACGTCCAAGGTGACAGCCTATTTAAATGAAGAAGAGCTAGAAGAATCGGAAGGATGATGGTCATGACACGAATTGTATTTATGGGAACTCCTGACTTTTCGGTTCCTGTGCTAAAAAGACTTATAAATGAGGGGTACAATGTGGTCGGGGTTGTCACCCAGCCGGACCGTCCAAAAGGCAGAAAGAAAACTCTTACGCCTCCGCCTGTTAAGGTGGAAGCTGAAAAGCAGAATATACCCGTTCTGCAGCCTGAAAAAATCAGAGATAAAAAAGAACTTGAAAAAGTGCTCGCTTTGCAGCCTGATCTCGTAGTAACTGCCGCTTTCGGGCAAATTCTTCCGAATGAACTGCTGGAAGCGCCAAAGCACGGCTGCATTAATGTCCATGCCTCGCTGCTTCCTGAGCTGAGAGGCGGGGCTCCGATTCATTATTCCATCCTTCAGGGGAAAAAGAAAACGGGCATTACCATTATGTATATGGCTGAAAAGCTGGATGCCGGCGATATTCTTACCCAGGCTGAAGTGGAGATTGATGAACGGGATCACGTAGGAACTCTGCACGATAAATTAAGTGCTGCAGGAGCTGATCTTCTTTCTGAAACGATGCCTCCTCTTCTTGAAGGCAAGCTTACCCCTCAGAAACAGGATCACGAAAAAGCGACATTCGCTTCAAATATTAAACGGGAACAGGAAATCATTGACTGGACGAAGTCCGGTGAAGACATTTATAACCATATCAGAGGCTTAAACCCGTGGCCTGTTGCTTATACCTACCTTAATGGCCAGGTTGTGAAAATCTGGTGGGGAGAAAAAATGACGGGAAGCATTCATACCGCACAGCCGGGAACCGTCATCGGAATTGATTCAGATGGAATCGTCGTCTCGACAGGAAATACGACAGCCATCAAGATCACAGAACTTCAGCCGTCAGGGAAGAAAAAAATGAACGGCGAAGACTTCCTCAGGGGCGCCCAAATCCAGGCAGGAGACAAGTTGGGAGAGAGCCATGAAGAAAAATAATGTCCGTGAAACGGCTCTTGAAACGCTGCTCATGATTGAAAAAAATCAGGCGTACAGCCATCTCCTATTAAACTCCATGATCAAAAAGCATGGAGTAAAAGAGATCGATATCCCTCTGCTTACAGAAATCGTTTACGGTACGCTTCAGCGCAGGGATACGCTGGATTTTTATCTTGCGCCTTTTATTAAAAATGCCAAAAAAACAGAGCAGTGGGTGCAAAACCTTTTAAGGCTTTCCGTGTACCAGATGGTGTATCTTGACAGAGTGCCGGAGCGAGCTGTTTTTCACGAGGCCGTTGAAATCGCAAAACACAGGGGCCACAAGGGCATTGCATCCTTTGTCAATGGCATCTTAAGGTCCATTCAGCGGCAGGGGCTGCCTTCCACTGCTGAAATAAAAGATGAGGCTGAGCGCATCGCTGTCGAGACAAGCTTTCCTCTTTGGCTTGTGAAGCGCTGGATCAGCCAGCTTGGGGCGAATGATGCGAAAAAAATGTGCGAAGCCACATTGACGCCGCCAAGTGTATCGGCCCGTGTCAATCTAATGAAAAACACCCGCGGGGAGTTAATGGAGCGGCTTTTAGCAAAAGGTTTTCAAATTGAAGAGGGCGATCTGACTGCTGATGCCATTAAAAGTCTGAAAGGCAGTCTTGTGCAGACGGAAGAATTTAAAGAAGGCAGGTTTACGATTCAGGATGAAAGTTCAATGCTGGTTGCAAGAACGCTTGCCCCTGAAAAAGGAGATGCTGTTCTTGATGCATGCGCAGCTCCAGGCGGAAAATCAACCCATATAGCGGAGATTCTTGAGAACACAGGAACTGTTTACTCTCTTGATCTCCATACGCATAAAGTCAGCCTGATCACTGAACAGGCGGAAAGACTCGGCCTTACAAACATTAAGACTGAAGCAATGGACAGCAGAAAAGTGCATGAGCGCTTTAAAAACGAACAGTTTGACAAAATACTGGTCGATGCCCCATGCTCAGGACTTGGGGTTGTCAGACGAAAGCCTGACATTAAATACACGAAATCAGCCGAGGACGTGAAAAGACTGTCGCAAATTCAGCTGGAAATTCTGTCATCTGCCGCGCCTTTACTTAAAAAAGGTGGTACACTAGTCTATAGTACATGTACAATTGACAGCGAAGAAAACGGGCAGGTTGTTGACAAATTTCTAGCAGAACACAGTGAATTTGAACTTGATTCAGCAATGGCTGACCGGCTGCCGGAGGCTGCAAAGCCGTATGCAGACGGAGGGCAAGTCCAGATTCTGCCCCACTATTTTGGAACAGACGGATTTTATATAGCAAGCTTAAGAAAGAAGGTGTAAAAATGGAAGAGGTAAAACGCACAAAGAAAACAGTCATCGAAGAAAACAAAAAACCTTCCATTTATTCTCTCGAACTGGGAGAAATAAAAAACTGGCTGACGGAAAACGGAGAAAAGCCCTTCAGGGCTGCTCAGATCTTTGACTGGCTTTATATTAAACGGGCTGCATCATTTGAAGAGATGTCAAACCTTTCAAAGCCGCTCAGAACAAAACTTGAGGAGAACTTTACGCTTACCACGCTTAAAACGATCATTCAGCAGACATCAAGCGACGGCACGATGAAGTTCTTATTCGAGCTGCACGACGGCTATTCCATTGAAACGGTTCTCATGCGCCATGAATACGGCAATTCAGTATGCGTAACAACACAGGTCGGCTGCCGGATCGGCTGTACGTTCTGTGCTTCAACCCTTGGCGGTTTAAAACGCAACCTCGAAGCAGGAGAAATCGTTGCACAGGTCGTAAAAGTACAAAAGGCGCTTGATGAACTTGGAGAGAGGGTAAGCCATGTCGTCATCATGGGTATCGGAGAACCGTTTGATAACTATGATGAAATGATGGGATTCCTTAAAATCATCAATCATGACGACGGTTTGAACATTGGTGCACGCCATATTACTGTATCTACAAGCGGAATCATCCCGAAAATCTACAAATTTGCGGACGAACAGCTGCAGATTAACTTTGCTGTATCGCTGCATGCACCGAATACAGAACTCAGAAGCCGCTTAATGCCGATCAACAGAGCATATAAGCTCCCTGAGCTGATGGAAGCTATTGAGTATTATGTGAACAAAACAGGACGACGCGTCAGCTTCGAGTACGGGCTGTTCGGCGGAGTGAATGATGGGGTAGAACACGCTGAAGAGCTCGCAGCGCTTATTAAGCATCTGAAGTGCCATGTAAACCTGATTCCCGTGAACTATGTGCCTGAGCGCGATTATGTAAGAACTCCGAAAGAACAGATTGATCTTTTTGAGAAAACATTGAAAAAGCGCGGCATTAATGTAACGACAAGACGCGAACAGGGTCATGATATCGATGCAGCATGCGGTCAGCTGAGAGCGAAGGAGCGCAAAGAGGAGACGAGGTGACTTCATGGAAACCGTTATCGCAACAGACAGGGGAAAAGTGAGACAGCACAATGAAGACAGCGTTGGTGTTTTTCAAAATAAAGACGGTGATGTTTTAGCCGTCGTGGCCGACGGAATGGGCGGCCATTTAGCAGGTGATGTAGCAAGCCAGATGACGATTGCTGCATTAAAAGAGATGTGGGAGTATGCCTCGGGCATATCCTCCCCGGATCTCGCCTCAGGCTGGCTTTCGGATCATGTGGCAAAGGTGAATCTGACCTTGCTGCAGCATGCAAAAACACATCCTGACTGCAGCGGAATGGGCACGACCGTTGTGGCGGCAATTTGTACAGAAGCTTTTGCAACTGTCGGCCATATTGGCGACAGCCGCGGCTATCTCTGCAACGGCAGCGGATTTAAACAAATTACAGAAGACCACTCGCTTGTCAATGAATTGGTGAGATCCGGACAAATATCAAGAGAAGATGCCGAGCATCATCCGCGCAAAAATGTTCTTGTAAGGGCTTTAGGAACAGAAGAACATGTGGAACTTGACATGACCTCTATTTGTCTTGAAGAATCTGATCTTCTTCTATTATGTTCAGACGGCCTGTCGAACAAAGTAGGCGAAGAGGAGCTTAAGGATCTGCTTTCATCCGGCGGTTCGCTTCAGAACATTGCTCAGGAACTGATCAGAAAGGCCAATGATAACGGGGGAGAGGATAACATTTCACTCGTCATCGTCAAACAGCCGTCTGAAATCAAAGAGGGTGATGAGGCGTGCTGATCGGCAAGCGGTTAAGCGGCAGATATAAAATACTCCGCGTGATTGGCGGCGGAGGAATGGCTAACGTATATTTGGCGCGGGACATGATTTTAGACCGAGATGTTGCAATGAAAGTTCTCAGGTTCGATTTTTCAAACGACGATGAATTCATCAAACGGTTCAGGCGTGAGGCACAGTCCGCAACAAGCCTTGCCCACCCGAATATTGTCAGCATTTTTGATGTTGGAGAAGAAGACGGCATCTACTATATTGTTATGGAGTATGTGGAAGGCAACACACTGAAGCAATACATACAGCAGTATGCTCCCCTGCACCCGAGAGAAGCTCTCAATATCATGGAGCAAATCGTATCAGCCATTGCACACGCCCACGAAAACCACATTGTCCACCGGGATATCAAGCCTCATAACATCCTGATCGATCCTCATGGCAATGTGAAAGTAACGGATTTCGGGATTGCAATGGCGCTTAGCTCGACCACGATTACCCAGACAAATTCTGTCCTTGGATCTGTCCATTACCTTTCGCCTGAACAGGCAAGGGGAGGAATGGCCAATAAAAAATCAGATATCTATTCACTTGGCATTGTGCTCTTTGAACTTTTGACCGGAAGACTGCCGTTTGACGGAGAATCGGCCATTTCCATTGCGCTGAAGCACCTGCAGTCTGAAACGCCTTCTGCCAAGCGCTGGAATGCAACGGTTCCCCAAAGTGTTGAAAACATTATTTTAAAAGCAATGGCAAAGGACACGTTCCACCGGTATGAGTCTGCTGAAGAGATGGAAGCCGATCTTTCAACCGCTTTAAATCCGGAACGGCTTCATGAAGAAAAGTTTGTCATACCGGAAGATACAGAGGCAACAAAAGCGATTCCGATTATCACGGATTCAGATATGTTCGAAAAAACCGGTGATACGCTTGTTCGTGCGCCTGAACCGTCGGCAGAAGAAACGGCTGTAAAACATGCGCCGGTAAAGAAAGAAAAAAAGAAAAAAGAAGAGAAAAAGAAAAAAAGCAAAGCGGGAGTCATCCTGATCAGCCTCTTTTTGATCCTTCTTGCAGCAGGAGTTGCCGCTGTCACCGTTGTGCCGGCCCTGATGATGCCAAAAGATGTGGAAGTTCCTGATCTGACAGGGATGAAGTATCAGGATGCGGTTGAGAAGCTTGTCTCGGAAAAATTTGAAGTGGATGACCCCATCCTGATTGCCGATGATGAAATTCCGGAAGGGGATGTCGTCAGAACAAAACCTGAAGCAGGCAGAATGGCAAAGGAAGGGGACAGCATTATCATCTATCAGAGCTCAGGCAAAGAGAAAGTCGAGCTTGATGATTATGTGGACAGAGACATTACAAGAGTCCGGGAGCTTCTTGAACGTAAAGGATTTGAAAAAATCACGGTAGAAGAAGAATTTAATGAAGCAGCAGCGGGAACGATTTTAGAGCAGGATCCTGAACCGGGTGACATGGTGATTCCAAGCGAAGATGAACTCGTGCTGACTGTAAGTGCCGGACCGGAGGAATTTGAACTAAAGAACTTAAGAGGCTATTCAGAAGAAGCGCTGAATGCCTATATCGAAGAGAATCAGCTCCAGCTTGTGAGGAAGGATGTCTTTTCTGACACAGTGCCGAAAGGAGAGGTCATTTCCCATTCTCCTGAGCCGTCAGTAAAAGTGCTTCCGGGCGACACCATTGAGGCCACTGTTTCCCTTGGGCCGGAAGAAAAGCCTGCCAAAAAAGTCAAGCGGGTGATTGAAATTCCGTATCCGGAAGAGCTTGCAGGGCAGCCGGCGGAAGTGAAGATCAACATCGATGATGCCGAGCGGTCTGTATCTGATGATTTTGACGTGTTCACCATTACAGAGAACGCTACCAGAGAAATTGAATTCGCAATCGAACCCGGTGGAAGAGCCTATTACATGGTAACGGTTGACAACCGCGTTGAGAAAACCGAAACCATTCCATATGAGTAATACGTGAATCACCAAGGAGGAAATGTATGCCTAAAGGCAAAATTATCAAAGCGTTAAGCGGGTTTTACTATTGTCTTGACGGTGACCGGACCATCCAGTGCCGCGGCCGCGGGGTATTCAGAAAAAACAAAATCACCCCGCTTGTCGGCGATGAAGTCGTGTATGATTACGAAAATGAACGTGAAGGCACAATTCAGGAAGTGCTCGAGAGAAAAAATGAGCTTGTCCGCCCCCCGATTGCCAACGTTGATCAGGCTATTTTAGTGTTTTCAGCAGTTGAGCCTGATTTCAGCCCTGTTCTGCTTGACCGTTTTCTCGTTCTGATTGAATCCAATGACATTGAACCTGTCATCTGCATCAGCAAAATGGATTTGATCAAGGATGAAAAACAGCGTCAGGAAATTGAAGAATATGCAGCGGATTACAGAAAAATCGGGTATGAGGTAATGCTCACTTCTACTCTCGAGGAAGACGGAATTACTGAACTGCGTCCGCTTCTGAACGGAAGGATATCCGTTTTTGCCGGACAGTCCGGTGTCGGAAAATCTTCGCTGCTGAATGTGCTGCGCCCTGAACTTTCACTGAAGACGAGCGGCATTTCGTCTCATTTGGGCAGGGGAAAACATACAACCCGCCACGTGGAGCTCATCCAGGTCGGAACCGGCCTTGTCGCTGATACCCCTGGTTTCAGTTCACTTGAGTTTATGAACATAGAAACAGAAGACCTTTCCTACTGTTTCCCTGAGATGCGCAATGTGAGCGGAAACTGCAAATTCAGAGCATGCACGCACATTTCAGAACCGAAATGCGCCGTGAAGGAAGCTGTTGAGAATGGCAGTATTCCTGCATACAGATATGAACATTATTTAAGTTTTATAGAAGAAATTAAAGACAGAAAGCCGAGGTACTGATCATGATTAAAATTGCACCTTCCATCCTTTCAGCAGACTTTTCAAAGCTTGGAGCGGAAATTGAGGATGTTGAAAGAGGCGGAGCGGATTATATTCATGTTGATGTGATGGATGGCCATTTTGTCCCGAATATCACGATCGGCCCGCTGATTGTGGAAGCGATCAGACCTGTGACAAAGCTGCCGCTTGATGTGCATTTGATGATTGAAAATCCGGATGCATACATCCCGGCATTTGCAAAAGCGGGTGCGGACATTATTTCTGTGCACGCTGAAGCATGCCCTCACCTGCACCGCACAATTCAGCTGATTAAATCAGAAGGCGTAAAAGCAGGTGTTGTGCTGAATCCTCATACACCTGCTGATATGATCAAGCATGTGATTGATGATGTGGATCTCGTCCTGCTGATGACAGTGAATCCCGGGTTTGGCGGGCAGTCTTTTATCCATGCTGTTCTTCCTAAAATAAAAGAAGTGGCTGACATGGTAAAAGAACGGGGTCTTCAAACAGAGATTGAAGTAGACGGCGGAGTAAACTCAGAAACAGCAAGATTGTGCATGGAAGCAGGAGCGAACGTTTTGGTTGCCGGCTCAGCTGTTTATAACCAGAGTGACCGCAAACGGGCGATTGATCAAATAAGAAACGCATAAGAACCGCCAAAAGCGGTTCTCTTTTTTTAGAATTATACCATAACATTATTATGTAAACAGGAGTGGTTATCAGTGAAGATTCACATTGTCGCAGGAGGTCCTGAAACGTATATTCCTTCATTAAAGGATTATCAAACGGAAGATGCAGTCTGGATTGGCGTTGACAGGGGAGTGATCTATCTGCAGCAGGCGGGCATTATACCGGACAGGGCGTTTGGAGACTTTGATTCTGTGACAGAAAAAGAGCTTAACACGCTGAACAGGTCGGCTGTGCATCTGGATCTTTTTCCTGCGGAAAAGGACCAGACAGACACTGAGATTGCCCTGGAATGGGCGGTGAAAATGAACCCTGAAGCCATCATCCTCTTCGGCTCGACTGGCGGCAGGCTTGACCACTTTCTTGCAAACACACAGCTTCTGGCACGTTATCCGGAAACGAACATCGAAATTATTGACCGAAAAAATCAGCTGTCTGTTTTCCTCCCCGGCACCCGCAGCGTGCATTCTGAGAGCAGATTTCCTTATATCTCGTTTCTGCCCGTGAGCCTGGAAGTGAGGGATATTACACTCGAGGGTTTTAAATATCCGCTTTCAGGCTGTCATATAAAGCTTGGGGCGACACTATGTATTAGTAATGAACTTATTCGTCCATCCGGTACTTTTTCATTCAGCAGCGGCATATTAATGATGGTAAGAAGTACTGATGAATAACTTCAAACATGAAGGTTAACCACATAACCTGGGCATAACCGGTTTCTCACATGATGGGCTTCGCCCCAGCAGCAAACTGAACGAATGGCTGAGGAGGGAAAGTATGAAATTTTATACAATCAAGTTACCGAAGTTTTTAGGGGGCATTATCAGGGCAATGCTTGGGTCGATGAAGAAGGATTAATGAAGAGCGGATACGAGGTTTTGAAACTATAAAAAAAGCACCGCCATAGCGGTGCTTTTTTTATATGTTCCCTTATGGGAATCAAAAGCAGAACTTTTGATTATACACGCTCAACTTTACCGGATTTCAAAGCGCGAGCAGATACATATACGCGTTTTGGTTTGCCGTCTACTAAGATGCGTACTTTTTGAAGGTTAGCACCCCAAGTACGTTTTGAAGCGTTCATTGCGTGAGAACGTGAGTTTCCAGAACGTGTTTTTCTACCAGTGATTACGCATTTACGTGCCATCGTATTCCCTCCTAACTGCAAAAAACCTTTCCAATTCAAACATTACTAGTCCTGTTTGTCATGAGATACTTTAATAATTTATCACAACTCCTTTCTGAATGCAATACTTCTTGCTTTTGCTTTCAAGAATTTTTCCTTGACATACATGAATATTTCATGCTGAATAATACTATAGGGTAAGAGGTCCTTAAAGCTGTGCCGCAGAATAACTTTTAAAAATCGCCTGTATATAGTAAAATAGCTTTAGCCTATGCGAACAATTCCAAAGGGGGAACCATCATGTCCATCGAGATGAAAACAAAGTACGGACACATTGACATATCCAATGAAGTCATTGCAACGGTTGCTGGCGGTGCAGCCATTGACTGTTATGGCATTGTCGGAATGGCATCCAAAAACCAGATCAAAGACGGCATCACTGAAATTCTGAGAAAAGAAAACTTCAGCCGCGGTGTTATTGTCCGCCAGGAAGAAGATCATATCAATATTGATATGTACATTATCGTCAGCTACGGAACGAAAATCTCTGAAGTGGCACATAATGTTCAAACGAAAGTGAAGTACACACTGGATAAAACAGTCGGACTAGCTGTTGATTCAGTCAATATTTTTGTTCAGAGTGTTCGTGTAACGAACCCGTAGTAAGGAGGAAAAAGTCCGTGTCAATTACAACTTTAGATGGAAAACGTTTTGCAGAAATGATCTTGCAGGGGGCAGGCCACCTGTCAAACAATGCAGATTATGTCGATGCGCTGAACGTTTTTCCGGTTCCGGACGGAGATACCGGGACGAATATGAACCTTTCGATGACATCCGGAGCGAAAGAGGTTCAAAATCATGTATCTGAGCATATCGGCAAAGTCGGTACGGCCCTGTCAAAAGGCCTGCTGATGGGAGCCCGCGGAAATTCCGGGGTTATTCTTTCCCAGCTGTTCAGAGGATTCTCAAAAGCAATTGAATCAAAAAGCACGATTTCAGCAGCAGAATTTGCAGCTGCTCTTCAAGCTGGCGTCAACACAGCATATAAAGCGGTCATGAAGCCCGTTGAAGGAACGATTTTAACTGTAGCAAAAGATTCAGCCAAAAAAGCGGTTGATACAATGGAGTCAAATCCTGAGATCAGCATCGATCAATTGATGGAAGCTGTATTTGCAGAATCAAAGGCATCCCTCAAAAGAACCCCTGACCTGCTTCCAGTCCTTAAAGAGGTAGGAGTTGTCGACAGCGGCGGACAAGGTCTTGTCTTTGTATATGAAGGATTTCTTGCCGTGCTAAAAGGAGAGAAAGTGTCTTCTGCCAAAGTTGCAGCGTCCATGACGGACCTTGTGAGCGCAGAACACCACAAAAGCGTTGCATCCCACATCAATACAGAAGATATTGAATTTGGATACTGCACGGAATTTATGGTGCGCTTTGAAGATGATAAAGAGACTTTCAAAGAAGATGCGTTCAGACAGGATCTGAGTGAACATGGTGATTCCCTTCTGGTTATTGCAGATGATGAAATTGTAAAAGTACATATTCACGCAGAGTATCCGGGAAAAGTTCTGACATATGCCCAGAACTATGGCAGCCTGATCAATATGAAGATTGAGAATATGCGCCAGCAGCATACGAGTCTGCTTGACAGCGGGAACGCACCATCAAAGCCCGCTGAAAAGAAAGAAAAACAGCCTTACGGTATTGTGACTGTCACAATGGGCAAAGGAATTGCCGAGCTGTTCCGCAGCATCGGATCACACTCTGTCATTGAAGGCGGACAGACGATGAACCCGAGCACAGAAGACATCGTTCAGGCGATTAAAGATGTAAATGCTGAAACAGTGATCATTCTGCCGAATAACTCCAATATCGTGATGGCTGCTCAGCAGGCTGCGTCTGTCGTGGATGATAACGTCATCGTGATTCCGTCTAAAACCGTCCCTCAGGGAATGGCAGCACTGCTTGCATTTAATCCGTCTGCATCAGCTGAGGACAACGAAGAAGTCATGAAAGATGCACTTGGAACGGTTAAGACAGGTCAGATTACGTACGCAGTCCGCGATACAAATATTGACGGCCTTGATATTGAAAAAGGCGATTTCATGGGTATTGCAAACGGTAAGATTGTGACGAAAGACCGCAATCAGCTGGCATCTGCCAAAAAACTTCTTGATTCCATGATGACAGAAGACGACGAAATATTGACTGTCCTTCAGGGCGCCGATGCAGCCGATGATGAAATGAAGGAACTTGTTTCCTATATCGAGAGCAAATTTGAAGATGTGGAAGTAGAAGTCCATAAAGGGGAGCAGCCTCTTTATTCCTACATTTTTTCAATCGAATAAGCAGGAAGAAATAGAAGGGCGACCCCCTTCTATTTCTTATGTCCAAAATTCAGGGTGCAATTTCGGTGATGATTCCGTTTTCTTAAGCTGTGTTTATCTGATAAACTATGAAGGAAACACGTTTGATCACAGTAAGCATGAGACAACAGGCTATGCATGTTCAGGGGGGAGCATATGAAATACAGAAGTGTTTTTGATATTATCGGACCGATTATGATTGGTCCTTCAAGTTCCCATACAGCAGGGGCTGCAAGAATCGGGAGAGTAGCAAGAAGCTTATTTGGAAGAGAACCTGAATGGGCAGCCATTTCATTCTATGGTTCATTTGCAAAAACCTATAAGGGCCATGGGACGGATGTAGCGATCATCGGAGGCCTGCTTGATTTTGATACATTTGATGAGCGGATTAAAACGTCGCTTGACATCGCATCTGAAAAAGGGATGAAAGTGACATTTACCGAAGAAGAAGCGATTACAGATCATCCAAATACAGCCCGTGTGATTATCGGAGATGACCATGGCCAGCTGGAGCTTGTCGGCATTTCGATCGGCGGAGGGAAAATTGAAATTACAGAGCTGAACGGTTTTGAGCTTAAGCTCTCAGGCAACCATCCTGCCATTCTTGTGGTGCATAATGACCGTTTCGGTGCGATTGCAGCTGTAGCGAATGTGCTTGCAAAATACGCGATTAATATCGGCCATATGAATGTTGCCCGCAAGGAAAAAGGGAAACTTGCACTGATGACCATTGAAGTTGACCAGAATATTGACAGATCGGTACTGGATGAACTGAAAACACTGCCGAATATTCTTCAGGTGACAAAAATAGCAGATTAACCGTGATGCGATTGGGGGTAAAAAAATGTTTCGCAATGTAGCAGAACTAGTCGAACTTGCAGAAAGCAAAGGCGTTAAAATAGCGGAAATTATGATTCAGCAGGAAATGGAGATGACCGGAAGATCGCGGGAGCAGATTCTTCAAATGATGGACCAAAACTTGACGGTCATGGAACAGGCGGTTGAAAAGGGGCTCGCAGGAGTCAAATCCCATTCAGGACTGACAGGCGGCGACGCTGTTCTCATGAAGGCATACATCGAGAAAGGCAATTTTCTCTCAGGAGAATATATTCTTGATGCTGTCAGCAAGGCGGTCGCAACGAACGAAGTCAATGCAGCAATGGGAACGATCTGCGCCACACCTACAGCAGGATCTGCCGGTGTTGTTCCGGGGACTCTTTTTGCTGTGAAAAATAAATTAAACCCGAGCAGGCAGGAAATGATTGAATTCCTGTTTACATCAGGTGCTTTTGGATTCGTTGTCGCAAACAATGCATCCATTTCAGGCGCGGCCGGCGGATGCCAGGCTGAGGTTGGATCAGCATCAGGCATGGCCGCTGCTGCAATAACTGAGCTCGCCGGAGGGACTCCAAGCCAGGCTGCAGAAGCAATGGCCATTACCCTCAAAAATATGCTCGGGCTTGTGTGTGATCCTGTTGCGGGACTGGTTGAAGTTCCTTGCGTAAAAAGAAATGCCATGGGTGCTGCAAATGCCATGATTGCCGCCGATATGGCCCTTGCAGGCATCACAAGCCGCATACCTTGCGATGAAGTCATCGACGCGATGTTCAAAATCGGACAATCCATGCCGACAGCTCTTAAAGAAACCGCACAGGGAGGTCTTGCCGCTACGCCGACAGGACGGGAGCTTGAAGCAAAAATCTTTGGGATATCACTTGATGAACGCAGTTAATCCGCTGCTGCAGCCTGTCAGTGCGGTCAAAGGAGTAGGTCCTGAATCCGCAGAGGTTCTGGGAAGCATGGGCATTCTGACGGTCATGGATTTAATTGAATATTTGCCATATCGTTATGAAGATTATCGCCTGAAAGACTTAGCGGACGTACAGCATGATGAGCGGGTGACAGTCGAAGGGAAGGTTCACAGCGAACCTTCTCTTGCCTTTTTCGGCAAAAAGAAATCACGGCTTACTGTAAGAATTTTAGTCGGAAACTACCTGATCAGCGCTGTCTTTTTTAACCAGCCTTATTATAAAAAGAAACTTGAACTCGGTTCGGTCGTTACGGTTACAGGAAAATGGGACAAACATCGTCAGACGATTACGGCCAATCAAATCGTCTTTGGCCCTCATGCAAAAGAACATGAGATTGAGCCGGTCTACTCCGTGAAAGAAAATATGACGGTCAAAACCATGAGGAAACTGATCAATCACGCGCTCACCCAATTTGGTCCGGAGATTCGCAATGTCATTCCTGAACAGCTGATGGAGGCATACAGGCTTCCCGCAAAAAAAGAAGCCATCCTGACCATGCATCACCCTCTTAAACATGAAGATCTGAAGCATGCAAGGCGGTATTTTGTGTATGAAGAGTTTCTCTTATTTCAGCTGAAAATGCAGGCGCTGAGAAAGTTTCAGCGTGAACAGTCAAAGGGAGTTTCCCACAGGATTGACGGGGAAAGACTGGACGGATTTATCGGGTCTCTTCCGTTTCCTTTGACGAATGCACAGCAGCGGGTGATTGACGAAATTCTGACGGATATGAAATCGGCTTACAGAATGAACCGCCTTCTCCAGGGAGATGTAGGTTCAGGCAAAACCGTCGTAGCGGCTATCGCGATGTATGCTGCCTATTTGTCCGGCTATCAGGCCGCCCTCATGGTTCCGACAGAGATCCTTGCTGAACAGCATGCCGAATCATTAACCGCGATTTTTTCAGGGTTCCCCGTTACGGCAGCCCTGCTTACAAGCTCTGTAAAAGGCAAAAAGAGACGGGAATTGCTTGCCCGGGTGGAGTCGGGGGAAATCCAGTTTCTTGTAGGCACGCATGCGCTGATCCAGGAGGATGTTCAATTTTCAAAGCTTGGTCTTGTGATAACAGATGAACAGCACCGGTTTGGGGTCGGCCAGCGGAAGGTGCTCCGCGAAAAAGGGGAAAACCCCGACGTGCTCTTTATGACGGCCACACCAATCCCGAGGACGCTCGCAATTACAGCATTTGGCGAAATGGATGTGTCTGTCATTGATGAGCTTCCTGCCGGACGGAAAAAAATTGAAACCTACTGGGTCAAGCACGAGGTGCTCGACCGTATCCTCAAGTTTATCGACAAAGAACTGATGGAAGGCAGACAGGCGTATGTGATCTGCCCGCTTATTGAAGAATCGGATAAGCTCGATGTGCAGAATGCCATAGATGTCCACAGCACGCTTGTACACTATTACGGAGACCGGTGGAAGCTTGGGCTTATGCATGGAAGACTTTCCAGTGCAGAAAAAGATGAAGTGATGAGAGAATTCAGTGAGAATGCGGTTCAAATTCTTGTCTCCACAACAGTAGTTGAAGTTGGCGTAAACGTGCCTAATGCAACCGTGATGGTCATTTATGATGCTGAACGTTTTGGCCTGTCCCAGCTTCACCAGCTGAGAGGCCGGGTTGGCCGGGGAAGTGCCCAGTCCTATTGCATCCTGCTTGCAGATCCGAAATCTGAAACGGGAAAAGAAAGAATGAGGGTCATGACAGAAACAGCCGACGGCTTTGAACTGTCTGAAAAGGACCTTGAACTGAGAGGCCCCGGAGACTTTTTCGGCAGAAAACAAAGCGGGATGCCGGAATTTAAAGTGGCTGATATGGTACACGACTACAGGGCCTTAGAAACGGCCAGAAACGATGCCGCAAAGCTTGTTCAGTCAGAAGCCTTCTGGAAATCTGATGATTACAGGGAGCTTCGTGACTATGTATACGCATCAGGCATCATAAGCGGCGGTAAATTAGATTAAGAGATTTTGAGACAGAAGCAGATTGCAATCAGTCCTTGCAATCTGCTTTATTTGCTTATATACTACTATTAGTACCTAGTCTTAAGAGTGCGGACGGTGTTAGTGCAATGAGAAAATCCAAAAAAGAACGGCAGTCTCTGCTGAAGCAGACAATAAATGAAACACCCTTTATTACCGACGAGGAACTGGCTGATAAATTTCAGGTCAGTATCCAGACGGTCAGACTTGATCGCCTTGAACTCTCCATTCCTGAGCTAAGAGAACGGATAAAGCATGTGGCAGTAAAGCAGCTCGATGATGAAGTGAAATCTCTGCCATTAGAAGAAGTGATCGGGGAGATTATCGATCTTGAGCTTGATTCTTCTGCGATATCTATTTTTGAAGTGAAAAAAGAGCATGTATTCAGCCGCAATCAGATTGCCCGGGGGCATCATTTATTCGCCCAGGCCAATTCGCTTGCCGTGGCGGTCATCGATGACGACCTTGCGCTTACAGCAAAGGCAAATATTCGCTTCACAAGGCAAGTCAAGGAAAAAGAAAGAGTAGTCGCAAAGGCAAAAGTAACCCATACTGATGAAGAAAAAGGCAGAACGACGGTGGAAGTCACAAGCTATGTAGGCAGTGAGCTTGTCTTTTCAGGAGAATTTGACATGTACCGTTCAAAAACAATAAAAAAGGCAGGTTTCAGCAATGAAGATCGCAATTGATGCAATGGGAGGAGACAATGCTCCTAAAGCAATCGTAGAAGGCGCAATGAAAGCTGTCTCTCTTTTCAGCGATATTAACATTACACTTTACGGCAAAGAGCCTTTAATAAAAGAATATCTGACAAATCACGAACGAATTTCGATTGTACATACAGATACTGTGATTGAAGCAACGGATGAGCCTGTAAGAGCTGTCCGCAGAAAAAAAGATGCCTCAATGGTATTGATGGCGAACGCTGTCAAAGAAGGGGAGGCGGATGCATGCATTTCCGCCGGAAACACCGGCGCTCTGATGACTGCCGGGCTCTTCGTTGTAGGCCGGATCGAGGGAATTGAAAGACCGGCACTTGCTCCGACACTGCCAACCATTGAAGGAAACGGGTTTTTAATGCTTGATGTCGGCGCCAACGCTGATGCCAAACCTGAGCAGCTTTTGCAATATGCCATTATGGGCTCTATTTATGCAAACAAAGTAAGAGGGATTGAAAAGCCTCGTGTCGGCCTGCTGAATGTCGGCACGGAAGAAAAGAAGGGAAATGAGTTAACTAAAGCAGCTTACCAGCTGCTGAAAGGCTCAGACCTGCATTTTATCGGCAATGTAGAGGCAAGGGATTTGCTTGACGGCATCGCGGATGTTATTGTAACAGACGGTTTCACCGGAAATGTTGCCCTCAAAACCATTGAGGGGACGGCACTTTCTGTGTTCAAAATGCTGAAATCAGCTCTGACAAGCAATCTCCAGTCAAAGCTTGCCGCAGCTGTTCTGAAACCAAAGCTTAAAGTCATTAAAGGGAAATTGGATTATTCCGAATATGGCGGTGCGGGGCTGTTCGGTTTAAAAGCGCCGGTGATCAAAGCACACGGCTCATCAGATCCGAACGCCGTCTATAACGCCATCCGCCAGGCGCGGGAAATGGTCAGCAACGATGTAACAGGCACGATTAGACACTCAGTTGAAAAGTCGGCCGATAACTAAATGCATGAGGGGGAGATTATCATGAGTAAATTGGCGTTTATTTTTCCCGGTCAGGGTTCGCAGTCTGTCGGTATGGGGAAAGATGTGCATGATCAGTCAGAAGCTGCCCGGTCCATTTTTGAAGCGGCAGATGAAAAACTCGGCATGAAGCTTTCAGAAATCATGTTTGAAGGGCCGCAGGAAACACTGACACTTACGTACAACGCTCAGCCGGCACTTCTGACGGCAAGTACAGCGATCCTGTCAAAATTCAGAGAAAGCGGTATTTCACCTGATTATGTAGCCGGGCACAGTCTCGGAGAGTATTCAGCTTTGGTTGCAAGCGGCGTGATGTCCTTTGAGGATGCGGTTTACGCTGTGAGAAAGCGCGGGGAGTATATGAATGAAGCCGTGCCTGCAGGCATAGGAGCTATGGCTGCAATCATGGGCATGGAAGCGGAAGCCCTGAAAAGCGTGACTGAAGAGGTAACGGCATCAGGATTTTCTGTCCAGCTTGCGAATTTAAACTGCCCGGGCCAGATTGTGATCTCGGGGACAGCAGAAGGCGTTGAAAAGGCATCGGCACTTGCTAAAGAAAAAGGTGCCAAACGCGCTATTCCGCTTGATGTAAGCGGTCCGTTTCACTCGGAACTTATGAAGCCTGCTGCTGAAAAATTTGCAGGTGTTTTAGAGGAACTTGAGATAAACGATGCGGCCATTCCTGCTGTTGCCAATGTAACCGCCAAGCCTGTTGCAGACAAAAATGAGATTAAGCGTTTATTAGTTGAACAATTATATTCACCTGTCAGATGGGAAGAATCAGTGAAAGAAATGATTGATCAGGGTGTAACGGTATTTGTAGAAATCGGCCCTGGAAAGGTTCTTTCCGGTCTTGTGAAAAAAATCGACAGGAGTGCAGAAGTGATAGCTGTTTCAGACATGGCATCATTTGAAGCAGCCGTTCAAAAACTGAAGGAGGTTCAGTTATGACAGAGGGTAAAACAGCACTCGTTACCGGTGCATCAAGAGGCATCGGCCGGGCCATCGCACTTGAACTTGCACGGAACGGGGTAAATGTAGCGGTCAACTATGCCGGAAGCGAAGCTAAGGCAAATGAGGTCGTTGACGAAATTAAAGCTCTTGGAAGAGAAGCGTTTGCTGTACAGGCAGATGTCAGTGACAGTGACTCAGTATCAGCGATGGTAAAAGAAACGGTTGAGCGTTTTGGCAGACTGGACATTTTAATCAATAATGCCGGCATCACGAAAGACAACCTTTTAATGAGAATGAAAGATTCCGAATGGGATGATGTTATTAACATTAATCTAAAAGGGGTTTTCCTCACGACAAAAGCTGTTACCCGTCAAATGATGAAGCAGCGATACGGCAGAATCATCAACATTGCTTCCATTGTCGGCGTCAGCGGAAATCCGGGTCAGGCAAACTACGTAGCAGCAAAAGCGGGTGTCATCGGCCTTACAAAAACGGCTGCCAAAGAGCTGTCTTCACGGAATATTACGGTGAATGCGATTGCTCCAGGGTTTATTACGACTGATATGACGGATAAACTGACAGAAGATGTGAAAAATGAAATGCTGAAGCAGATCCCTCTTTCAAGATTCGGCGAAGCTTCAGACATCGCGCACACTGCCGTGTTTCTTGCTTCAGAAAAAAGCAGCTACATCACTGGGCAGACAATTCATGTAGATGGCGGCATGGTCATGTAAAAAAACATGTTCCACATGCTCTGCAATCATTGATTTCGGCTAGTTTTTTAAAAGGATATACACTATAATACTTTGAGGGGAGGTGAAATGTTATGGCAGAAGTACTTGAACGCGTAACGAAAATTATCGTTGACCGTCTTGGTGTTGATGAAGCAGAAGTGAAAATGGAAGCTTCTTTCAAGGACGATCTTGGCGCTGATTCCCTGGATGTTGTAGAACTTGTTATGGAACTTGAAGATGAGTTCGACATGGAAATTTCTGATGAAGATGCAGAAAAGATTGCAACGGTGGGCGACGCTGTGAACTACATACAAAGTCAACAGTAATGTTGCAAATAAAGCCCCGTTATAAGGCGGGGCTTTATCCCATTTTGAAAAGATCAAGTTAGATGCTGTTGTTTAAGTGATGGAGGTTATTATGCCGAAGATGAATTACAGAGAGAGAAGATCGTTTGTCAAAAAAGCAGAATTCAAACAATTTCAGGAGCAAATTGGCCATACGTTTCAAAATGAAAAATTATTGTACCAAGCCTTCACACATTCATCCTATGTGAATGAGCATCGCAAAAAGCCGTATGAAGACAATGAACGGCTGGAGTTTTTAGGAGACGCTGTACTTGAACTGACGATTTCCCAGTTTTTATTCAAGAAATATCCGACAATGAGCGAAGGAGATCTCACAAAGGTCAGAGCTGCGATCGTCTGTGAACCGTCCCTTGTCGCATTTGCAAACGAGCTTTCATTCGGTAAGCTTGTGCTTCTTGGAAAAGGGGAAGAAATGACAGGCGGAAGAGCAAGACCTGCATTGCTTGCAGATGTTTTTGAAGCCTTTATCGGTGCACTGTATCTGGATTCAGGTCTTGAGCCTGTGGTTCATTTCCTCGAAAAATGCGTTTTCCCTAAAATAAATGATGGTGCTTTTTCTCATGTGATGGATTTTAAAAGCCAGCTGCAGGAATTTGTCCAGCGGGACAGCAAAGGATCCCTTGAGTACAAAATTCTTCAGGAAAAAGGACCTGCCCACAACAGAGAGTTCGTTGCAACTGTTTCGTTAAATAGCGAGATCCTTGGAACAGGCAGCGGAAAATCAAAAAAAGCGGCCGAGCAGCACGCGGCACAGGAAGCCTTGACAAAACTGAAGCCGCTTTAATGGATAAACCCCCGAATACAAGGGGGTTCTCTTTATGTGCAGCGATTTTCTGCAGGGAGCAGGTCCATTTGCATATGTTTTTAAACCTGCCGGGCAGAAATTATGATAGAATATGGATGATTTTATAGAATAGTAGGGAGGATCCATAATGTTCCTCAAACGTTTGGATATAGTAGGATTTAAGTCATTCGCTGAACGCGTGAATGTCGATTTTGTAAAAGGTGTCACAGCTGTTGTCGGACCAAACGGCAGCGGGAAAAGCAATATAACGGATGCCATCAGATGGGTGCTTGGAGAACAGTCGGCCAAATCTCTCCGCGGAACGAAAATGGAAGATATCATATTTGCCGGAAGCGACTCAAGAAAAGGCGTCAACATGGCGGAAGTAACACTGACTCTTGATAACGGAGATCAGTTTTTGCCGATCGACTATCATGAGGTTTCTGTTACGAGAAGAGTTTACAGATCCGGCGAAAGTGAGTTTTCAATAAACAATCAGACTTGCCGTCTGAAGGATATTGTCGACCTTTTTATGGATTCCGGGCTCGGAAAAGAAGCTTTTTCAATCATCAGCCAGGGAAAAGTAGAAGAAATTTTAAGCAGCAAAGCAGAAGAACGCCGCAGTATCTTTGAAGAAGCAGCAGGCGTCCTTAAATATAAAACGAGAAAGAAAAAAGCCGAATACAAATTGGCTGAAACGCAAGAAAACCTGAACCGGGTCCAGGATATTCTCCATGAGCTTGAAGGGCAGGTAGAGCCCCTTAAAATCCAGGCTTCGATCGCGAAAGACTATTTGGAGAAAAAAGAAGAACTCGAGCAGTTTGAAGTAGCTTTGACCGTCTATGAAATCGAGGAACTTCACCACAAATGGGAAGCTCTTTCAAAAGCAGTAGAAGACGGAAAACGGAAAGAAAGCAGCCTTTATGCCGCCGTTCAGAAAAAAGAGGCGGATATTGAGCAGGTCAGAGACCGGGCTCAGGCGCTTGATGAATCCATCAATGATCTTCAGCAGGTGCTCCTTCTTGCAAGTGAAGACCTTGAAAAGCTGGAAGGCAGAAAAGAAGTTCTGAAAGAACGGAAAAAAAACGCAAGCCAGAACAAATCCCAGCTTCAGCATGCGGTAAAAGAAGCATCAGAACGCATTGATGTGCTCGAAAAGGAAAAAGAAGAACAGTCGCGCACGCTTAAAGCTCTGCAGTCTGAAGTGGCAGACCTTAAAGAACAGCTTCAGCAGAAACAGTCTCTACTGTCCTCCTTTGATCAGAACATGGAAGAAAAGATTGAATCGCTTAAAAGTGAATACTTTGACCTTTTAAATGCAGAAGCCCAGGCGAAAAATGAAATCACATACATAAATGAGCAGATTGAGCAGCAGGCAAGAAAGACCGGCCGCCTGAAAGAAGCCAATCAAAAGTATTTGAGCGAGAGAAGCGAAACGGAAGAGAAGAAACGTAAACTTGAGGCCAGGCTTTCCCTTCTTGAAGCAGATCTGGATGAGCAAATTAAGACGTTCAGAACCGCCCAGACAAGCCTTGAGCATAAAAAAGCAGCCTATCAAAAGAGGGAAACGGCTCTTTACCAGGCATATCAGTATCTGCAGCAGACGAAATCGCGCAAGGAAATGCTCGAATCCATGCAGGAAGATTATGCAGGATTTTTCCAGGGAGTAAAAGAGATCCTGAAACGCAGGAATGACCTTGAAGGCATTCACGGTGCCATTGCCGAGCTTATCTCAACGGATAAACTCTATGAAACGGCCATTGAAATTGCTCTCGGCGGCGCAGCCCAGCATGTTGTCGTAGAGAACGAACAGGCGGCAAGAACCGCTATCGCGTATTTGAAGAAACATGCGTTTGGACGGGCAACATTTCTTCCGCTCACGGTTATGAAGGAAAGGACCATATCTGCACATGATCTGCAGACACTTCAGAGCCATCCTTCATTTAAAGGAATTGCCTCTGATTTGACCGAGTATGATTCTGTTTACCGGAAAGCGGTATTAAACCTACTTGGAACGGTCATTGTGACAGAAGATCTCAAGGGAGCAAACGAACTGGCGCGTCTTTTAAACTACCGTTTCAGGTTTGTAACCCTCGGGGGAGATGTTGTGAATCCCGGCGGCTCGATGACGGGCGGCGCAGTCAAGCAGAAAAACAATTCTCTTCTCAGCAGAAGCCGTGAACTCGAAACAATCGAAAAACAGTTCAGCGAAATGTCCGATAAGACAAGTCAGCTTGAACAAGAGGTCAAATCACTGAAACTGTCCATATCAGAAGGTGAAAAGAACCTTGAATCTCTCAGGGAAAAAGGTGAACAGCTCCGCATGGATACAGGGGCTGTGAGGTCAGACCTGAAAGAGATTGAAATGATGGAGAAAAATGTTAACAGCCATCTTTCCCTTTATGATGCAGAAAAAGAATCATATCAGGAAGAAAAGGCCAGAATGGTAAAACGCAAGGAAGAACTGACTCTCCGGCTTGAAAAGGATGACAGCAAAAAAAGAGAGCTTGATCAGCTTATTGCTGAACTGAGCGCCAAAAAATCAAGTCAGCAAATGTCCAAGGAAGAAGTTCAGTCGGACATAACAGATGTAAAAGTAGTGCTGGCCGGCAAAAAGCAGGCGCTTGAAAATCAGCTCGGCCTTGCTGAACGGACAGAGCAGGAATTGCTCGCGCAGCAGAAAAAATACCGCGAAGCAAAGGAAGACCTGGAATTTCTTCAGGATGAAATGAATTCTGATTTTTCCGGGGAAGAAAAACTCGAGCAAACAGCACAAGAAAAGCGGGAAGATAAAAATAAAACGATTGAACTTATCTCTGTGAGAAGAAGTCAGCGTCTGAAGCTTCAGGATCAGCTTGAAACAGCAGAAAAAGAAGTCAAAGAACTGAACAGGCAGTACAAACAGCTGTCAGAGCTGCTGAAGGATGAGGAAGTGAAGCTGAACCGTTACGATGTGGAGCTTGATAACAGGCTCAATCATCTTCGCGAAGAGTATCTTCTTTCGTTTGAAGCGGCAAAAGAAAAGTATGAGCTTCAGACAGATGCTGCAGAAGCGAGAAAACGGGTCAAGCTGATCAAGCTTGCGATTGAAGAACTGGGCACTGTTAACCTTGGCGCCATCGATGAATACGAGAGAGTGTCCGAACGCTATCATTTCCTGACAGACCAGCGCAACGATCTTCAGGAGGCCAAAGATACGCTTCATCAAGTAATTGGCGAGATGGATGAAGAAATGAAAAAGAGATTCCACACGACCTTCACTCAGATCAGGTCACACTTTGAATCTGTATTTCAGGCTCTTTTTGGAGGAGGCCGGGCGGAGCTCAGGCTTACAAATCCGGATGATCTGCTGAACACCGGAGTGGATATTGTCGCTCAGCCTCCGGGCAAAAAGCTGCAGAACCTGGGCCTCCTGTCCGGCGGAGAGCGGGCTCTTACAGCCATCGCCCTTCTGTTCTCCATTTTAAAGGTGAGACCGGTTCCGTTCTGTGTGCTCGATGAGGTCGAAGCAGCCCTTGATGAGGCCAATGTGCACAGATTTTCGCAGTATCTTAAAAAATTCAGCCAGGATACACAGTTTATCGTGATTACACACAGAAAAGGCACTATGGAAGATGCAGATGTACTATACGGCGTAACGATGCAGGAATCAGGCGTGTCCAAGATGGTTTCAGTCCGCCTGGAGGAAACGAAAGAATTTGCCGAATCAAGATGAGAGGATGAAGCTTAAGTGAGTTTCTTTAAAAAGTTAAAAGATAAATTTACACAGCAGCAGGAGCCTGATGCTTCACCGGAAAAGTTTAAAGAAGGGCTGACGAAAACGAGAGTATCATTTTCAGAACGCGTCAATAACCTCGTTGCCCGCTACCGCAAAGTAGATGAAGAGTTTTTCGAAGAGCTTGAGGAAGTCCTGATTGGCGCGGATGTAGGCGTAGCGACAGTGATGGACCTGATAGATGAGCTGAAGATGGAAGTAAAGCGCCGGAATATTCAGGACTCAAAAGATGTAAGATCGGTGATTTCTGAAAAGCTTGTTGAGATTTATGAAGGAGAAGAGGAAGAGTCTCCAAAGCTTGACATTCAGGAAGGGCGCCTTAATGTGATTCTGTTTGTCGGCGTAAACGGAGTCGGCAAAACGACTTCCATCGGCAAGCTTGCCCACAGGCTGAAGCAGGAAGGCAAATCAGTTCTGCTTGCAGCAGGAGATACATTCCGTGCAGGCGCAATTGAGCAGCTGGAAGTATGGGGAGAGCGTGCGGGAGTGGATGTAATTAAGCAATCCGCAGGCTCAGACCCTGCAGCCGTCATGTTTGATGCTGTTCAGGCGGCAAAAGCAAGAAAAACGGACGTGCTGATCTGCGATACAGCAGGACGCCTGCAAAACAAGGTCAATCTCATGAACGAGCTCGAAAAAGTAAAACGGGTCATCGAGCGCGAAATCCCGGGTGCTCCGCATGAGGTCCTTCTAGCTCTTGACGCGACCACGGGCCAGAACGCCATGGTGCAGGCAAAGCAGTTTTCCCAGGCGACAAATGTCACAGGCATCGTGCTTACAAAGCTTGACGGAACGGCAAAAGGCGGCATCGTCCTTGCCATCCGCAATGAGCTAAGCATCCCTGTAAAACTTGTCGGCTTAGGCGAAAAAATGGACGATCTCCAGGAATTTGACGCAGAACAGTATGTTTACGGCCTGTTTGCGGATCTTGTGGAAGAAGCATAAAAACATGAAAACCGCTCTCTTTTTCTAGAAGAAGGGGGGCGGTTTTTTTTGTGGGAAAAGAGATGATGGCGGCTAGCAGATTTGGAAGTCAGCTGGGATTTTCCAAGTAAACCATGGATAGCGGCAAGTAAGGGGACTGGTTTTTCAAGTAAACAAAGAAGAAATTCAAGTATACCTTCTAATGAGGCAAGTAAATATAAAATTCAGGGTCTCTGTTAAGGAAGCTTCCAGGGCGATTCCGCTTTTCTGGTGTCCAGCTG